>DATDFM010000001.1:0-27054 GCA_036522635.1 Candidatus Udaeobacter sp.
AAAGGCTCCATCACACCCGGCAAACTCGCGGACATGGTCATTTTGAACGAGAACATCTTCGATCTGAAACCGGAAGCGATTCGCAATGTGAAAGTAAAAACCACAATCCTGGGCGGCAAAGTGATTTACGGCGAGCAGTGAACGAATCGAAGTCGGATCGCGGACATTCTCATGCTGCTGCAGGTGGCGGCGGAATCGGAGGGGGAACTCCTGCGGGAATCTTTTTTCGCCAGCTCGCACGATGGAGAATCAGAAAAATCAGCCAGCCAACGAAAGCGAATAAGCCGCCTGGAAGACTAACGAGCATCAACCAACCCATCACTCCTAGCGAATACAGGAGCTCGCCGTAATCGTGTCCGTTGATGATACACGGATGCACCGAGCCTTCGTCCACTTTGCAGCCATACGCGTTGGCAATAGCGCCGCACAAAATCACGGATCCTATCGGCGCAAACGCGAAGGCGGCGATAATGAACAGCACGAGGAAGTACCAGATCCATGGAAATCTTTTGTGTGGCCTCGGATTTATCATCGGCATTCTGAATCAAAACTGGCAACTCAACGTCTTTGCTTGTCCTAACAGTCTATTCACCGTCCTCGACGATCCCGTGTTGCTGAGCCCAGTCCCAAACCGCGCCAAATTCCGCCGGTGCCGATTTGTGCGTTGACTGAAAATGTGCGCGATGGTCGTTTAACATTTTCCCAAGCGTCATGCCATCAGGCGCGGAGCGATTCGGATCGGCGCCACGCTCGAGCAATAGCAGCGCATCTGAATAGGCCAGATTGTCCTTAAGTCCCATTGCAGTTCTGTAGAGCAACAACGGGTAACCAGCAGAGTCCGACTGATCCGCCGGCATGGTAGAATTTACATCAACGCCGTGATCGAGGAGCAGTTCAAGTCGAGATCGCGCCTGATCTGGGTAGTACCCAAGGTACCAGTTCATCAGAACTATTGGTCGGTGAAACTGATCCAGGGTATTCGCATTTCCGCGTGCCTCCAGCATCGCGCGCAGAACTGGCGCCGATGAATGCACCGCATTCGCCATAGCGAAAGAGTTCCGATTGCCGTTCGTGTAATTCGGATCTGCGCCCAGAGAAAGCAACGTTTTGACTGCTTCCAGCGATTCCGGACGTCTCCACGACTGCGTGACCGCAAAGTTGAGCAGTGTCGCGCCCTCTCTTCCGGGCGCCTGCAAATCCGGCACACTCTTAGCGGCCGTGCGAATGGCCTCTGAATCGTTCTTCACTATCCCTTGGGCAACAGCGAACAGCGCCGGTTGCTCGCCAAAATCCCATCGTCCCGAGTCCAGCTCCGCCTGAAACTGGCGCCGATGTTCCTCGCCCTTTTGGAGTGAGATGAAAGCGACGACGAAAAGGCTGATGACACCGCTAACACCGACAAGAAGTACAGCGGCGATTATGCCGATCGTCCACTTAACGGTTCGCGCCTGCACGTTTAGCGACAGATCAACACAGATCGACCACGTATTACAAGCGCAGACGATCTCTTAACAATACCTGCGCCGCTGCGTCGTCCATGGGGCGACGGCTACAGGAAGCGCTTCCGCCCATAAATGGCCCGATTCCGCAGACACCAAACCTTCAGTGTTCTCGCACGAACTTCTCAATCTCAGTTACGACACGATCGAGTTCGTCGATGAGATCCGTGTGATCGCCGTGCTGCCGAAACGCGGTCACAAGACTCCGGTAATACCAAAGGGTGCCATCTGTTTTTCCCCCGAAACGCTCAAATACTTTAACGCCGTGTCGCCGAAGCTCGGCCAAAATTGCGCGCGTGTTATGCAACTTGTCCGACGCTGATACCAGCCGTGTCGAAGAATCGGAGTGTTTGAGGTGCTCGATGTACGCGCGTTTGCGCTCCAACCACGGCGGCTTTGGCATCTCATATGTGTCGGTACATCCGTCGACGATTTTAGCGACGTCATCGCCAAATTTTTGTCTGATATCGCCCAATCGTTCCGCGCCGCCGCAATCTTCCACAGTATCGTGAAGCAGCGCGCCGATCGCTTCCGTTTCATTCGCGCCGTACTCAAGCGCGATTGCAGTCACGCCGAGGATGTGCGCGATGAACGGAATTCCCGTTTTCTTGCGAGTCTGATTACCATGCGCTCGCGTGGCATAAATCAGGCCTTCTTCAAACTTCTGCGACAGGTTCATTATCGTGATTTTGTGCAATGCGGCATTGTAGCCACGGCGCTGTGCGCCGTCCGAACCAGTGATAGCAGCACCATAAACGCCCGATAGGGGCGTGGCTACAACAGTGGTTCAGAGCTTCACCTCTGCGGGTGTGTTTTATTGAATCCATCCTCGTACCCGTGTTCGAATCCCAGATTCCAATCTGACTGATTGCCTGATCCCTTTTCTTTGAAATACTTCTGCGCCATCATGTTCAACTCGGCGCCCGTGGGCAATTTTGCATCACGTGGCGACTGTTCTCCTGCTTTCTCGCCAATCCAATACGCCTGTCGTTCCTCCGCTGTGCGGCCGTGCTCTGCCCGCTTCGTGTAGAACGCCGTCACGCCGCACACGACGAAAGCCGCAACTGCCATCATCACAAAGAACCGGACGGGTTTGAATTCTCTGGGCATAGGTTTGGCTAGCCAATCACACGCGATTCTTGCCGGCAAGACGTATGTCCCGACACCAACGCTCCAAGACCTTCAGCTTCAGCCTTTACTTCAGATGCGAAAACGACACTTAACCGTATTCCGCCTTGACGGACGCCGCTGATGGCGGATTCAATAGCGTTCTCTATCCGATGCGTGGCGGCCGAATCACCAGTGAGGAAAAATCGGCGATAAGTACGTACATCGGTGCGGGCATCGCCGTCGTGCTCGCTGTCGTCGGGATTTATTTTTTCTTTCTGACGCAGAAAGTAAAAAAGGAAACCACAACTTTCGATCCTAACCGGCCCGTACCGAGCGACACTGTTTTGAAAGCCCGGTTAAAGGCGGAGGAGTATGACATCGTGCGGGGGAACGGTTCGCAGACGCCTTTCCAAAATGAGTTTTGGAACAACGAGAAGGTCGGGATCTACGTTGATGTCATCACCGGCGAACCCCTTTTCTCTTCCGTCGACAAGTTCGACGGCAAAGTCGGCCTGCCTACGTTCACTAAACCAATTTCGTACGACCTGCTCGTTGAAGTGCCTGATAACACAAACGAAATGCAAAGGACCCAGGTGCGCGCCAAACGAAGTAACGCTCGCCTCGGCCACGTCTTTGGCGACCCGGATTCACCCACTAAACGTCGTTACGTTGTCTATTCTGGTGCCCTTCATTTCGTTCCGTTAGAACAAATGAAAGACAGAGGCTACGAAAAGTACATCCCATTGGTGGAAAAGAAGTAGGCTCATGTAGCCACGGCGCTATGCGCCGTTCCGAGTAAAGTTTGATCACGAGCCCACCGGGCCGTTGCAACCACGCGTGTTGATTTTTCTTCGGAAACTTCAGGGCCATCGTCGGGTTCAATCGGCGAACTAACAGGAGGAACTCGTTAATTTATGGGAAAGAAATGTTTCGTCGTGGGGTTGGCGTTATTGGCATTCGGGTTCGCAACGGCTCTACGCTCGGACGCCGGCACAGATATGATTGAGCCTTACCAGGCTCCAGCTCCGAGTTACAACTACGCGCCGCCACCGCGGCCCCGGCCTGTGGTGTTCGTTCCGCCGGTTCGCATCGGCGTCTTCGTTGGCCCGGGTTTCGGCTGGTATGGGCCGCGGTATGGATTTTACGGCGCACGTCGCTTTTACGGCCGACCGGCTTATTGGCACGGACACCATCATCATTGGCACTGATCTGTAGCAGAACTGTAGCCGCTTCACGATGGGAAGCATGGGGCTATACCCTCACTAGATACATGCGACGCGTCGCTCACAGGGACGACGGCTACAGTTGTAGCCGCGGGCCTTGACCGCGACGATCACTTCGCGGCTTCGGCCTTGATCTCAGGAAAGTCCGCTTGCTTTAATCCTTGATTCAACGCAGGAAGATCGGAGGCCAGCAGTTTACGCCAGGCTTGCATGACTGCTCCGACCTTCGTTTCGAGATCCGCCTCGGCGGCCTTGATTGCGGCTGTCGGCGGAGCATCTGCGCCCTGGATGTCGTCGAACAGATGTCTCGTTGAATCCAAAACGAAGAACGACGGTGGCGCCCCTGGTCGCGGATGCGGTGGTCCGAATATCATCAGTGTTTGACCAAACGCTTCGAGCTTTTGGGTGATGTCGGCGCGCTCTGCCGCTTGTGCTTTAAGTTTCGTTAGCTGCTCGGCTATGCCCTCGAATTTCTCGCCGATCGGTGCCAGCTTTAGTCGCAGTTGATACAACTTCCACGAGAGATCGAACTGTTCCTGAAGATCGGCGGCCGACGCTTTAACTCGCGGATCCATCGCCACCGTCAACGGTTGAGTGAAAGTTTTGCCGTCAACTGCCAGCGTGACCGTGTAATCCCCCGGGAGAACCCAGGGCGACGTCGCCTGCGGCGCCGTATTGCGATATGTCGCCGAAATCGGGAACTCGGGTTCCACACCTGCGATCGGTGTGTAATGCATGTCCCACAAAAACCGGTGCATGCCTGCTTTTGTGGAAACCAATTGCGGCGGCCGAATCCAGTAGCTCGGAATTCTTAGCCGTTTCGGATTGGCGTGAACCGGCTTATCACTGCTCGAATATTTTCTTATCGACTGACCTTTGCGGTCCTTGATCTCGACCGTGACGGGAGCAGTTGCATCTTTAGACAGGAAGTAATCGATCATAGCGCCATCTGGTGGATTCTCGCCAGCCGGTTCGTCCGGCGGCAACGGCGTGTCGGTGTTCAGGTTCGCGCGAACGCGCAATGCTTTTTGCGGCTTAAACAGCCGCGTGTTGTTGTAGCGGCGGGCGTCGACCGCTGCTGGGCTTGAGTCAGAACCCGCTTCAGCGACCCCGGCTACAGGCTCGGCTTGCCGCAACGGCGTGATGTTATCAAGAATCCAAAATCCACGCCCATGCGTACCGATCGCGAGATCGTCGTTCTTGACTATCAAATCCCGCACCGATGTTGCAGGCAGATTCAGTCGCAACGATTCCCAGTTCGCGCCGTCGTTGAAGGACATGTAAACGCCTTTTTCGGCTGCGGCGAACAGAAGACCTTTACGTTCCGGATCTTCGCGAACTGCGTTTATGATTTGGCCGGCCGGTAATCCGTTTACGATCTCCGTCCACATTTTGCCACTGTCGTGCGTCGCAAAAATGTGTGGCCGTAGATCGTCGAGCCGCAATGTGTTGACCGCCGCATAAGCGGTGTTCGCGTCGAAGTGTCCGGCTTCAATCACAGAAATTTTCTGCCACGCGGAGAGATTCGGAGGCGTCACATTGGTCCAGGTTTTTCCTGCGTCGGTTGTGAGATGAATCAAGCCATCGTCGGTGCCGCACCAGATCCTGTTTGCGTCAAGCGGCGAGGGCGCAACGGCGTAAATCACGCCACGTCGATGCGCCTGCTTGGTTGCATCGTCTTTGTATTTTCCAATGGTCGCTGGCAGATCGTAATTCGGGCGTGACAAATCCGGGCTGATTTTTTCCCAGTGATCGCCACGATCGCGCGTCTGCCAAAGCGTATTTCCAGCGAAAAAAAGCAAATGCGGATCCAGCGGCGAAAAGACAACCGGCTCGGTTCGAATCATCCGGAAATCTTCCGTCTGCACCGGCACCGGAAGAATGTTTTGTGCCTGACCGGTGCGACGATCGAAGCGCGTCAGTTTGCCTCCAATGATGATGTCCGGGTCGAGCGGATCGGCAACCACATAACCATATTCCTCGGCCGCAACCGGTCGCCAATCGCGAAATGTAATTTCGCCTTCGTCTCCGCGGCTTTTGATACCAACCGAACCGCTTTCCTGTTGGCCGCTGTAAAGCCGGTACGGAAATGAGTTGTCCGCGCTGACGTGATACAGCTGCGCGGTTGATTGATTGTACCATGAGCTCCAGCTTTTTCCCCCGTTCACCGTGACAATCGCGCCCTGGTCCGCACCCAGCAGGATGACGTCGGGATCACTCGGATTGATCCAGATATTTTGATAATCGTCGCCGCCCGGCGCACCGCGCCAGCCATCCCACGTTTTCCCTCCGTCGGTCGATTTCCAACAAACAATGCTGGCCGAGTATACGATCTGTGGATTTTTTGGATCGAATCGAACGACCGGCAAATCGCCACCGCCGATTCCAAGGCCAGGCCGCGGATCGTCAGTCGTCCCGTGCCAGGTCTCACCTCCGTCCTCCGAACGATAAAGCTTCGCAATCGTTTTCGTTTTGACTGCGGCAAACAGTATTTTCGGAGCGCTTGGAGCAATCGCGAGATTCGCCTGCACCATGTTCTCTGGCAGTCCTTTGGTTAACTGGCGCCACGTCTTACCGCCGTCGACGGACTTGAAAATCCCGCCGCCGTTGCCGTTGAACACGCCATTCTCCCACGGTCCTTCACGCGACTCCCACAAGGCAGCGTAGACAATCTGGGAATCTGTCGGATCGATCTGCACATCGCTCGCACCGACGTTCTCATCGCGGTACAGCACCTTCTCGAATGTGTTGCCGCCATCTAACGATCGATAAACACCGCGTTCCTCGTTAGGCCCGTACGGATGACCGGCTACGGCAACAAAGATCCATTCCGGATTTTGGGAATCGACGGCCACTTGCGCGATCTGCTGGCCGTCGCGCAATCCCAGATGCGCCCATGTTTTTCCGGCATCCGTCGATTTGTAAACGCCATCGCCGACTGAAAGATCCGGCCGGTGCAGCCCTTCACCACTGCCAACGTAAACGATATTGGGATTAGACGGCGCCACTGCGATCGAGCCGACCGATGCCGTCGGTTGATCATCAAAAATCGGCTGCCACGTTCGGCCGTAATCGATTGATTTGAAAACGCCGCCGTTCACCGCCGCCATGTAGAAAACGTTCGGTTGTGACGGCACGCCGCAGACGGCGCGCGTCCGCCCGCCGCGATAAGGTCCAACATTACGCCAGCGCAAGATTGAATCGAACTCTCCCGCTGACGCGATACTGGTTGTAGAAACAGCGATAAGAATAATTCCCGCGAAGACCCGACGTGAAATCATAGTGAGTGCGCACTTTGTTCCGCGATCATCAATGCGGCAAGTCCTTCGACGAGTGTGCAACGTTTCCACTCCGCCAAAGACGCGTTATCTCTTTTCTCACGCGCGCGAAATTGGACCGGACTTCTCCCTCAACTCTCAACCGGTAAGCGGCTGCGACTATGCTGGCGACCCGCGTGTTCGAGACTAACTTTCTTCACCAGCTTATCGAGCGGACCTCTTCCCTGTCCTAGTGCTTCGAGTAGTTCGTTCGCCAATTTTTCCTGGTTGAGAATGGACGTGAGCAGCGCCGTTTCGTGTGTGAACTCCATTCGCTCCGCCTGAGCGACTAGCGGAGCATAGTTATCGATCTCAAACTGCTCAATGTCCTGTCCGACTCGGATCAGCTCCGGGTCTTTGTCCCCCGAAACTAATCGTTGAGCGATTACTTTCACGCCTTCAGTGATCAGCTTGGTCATTTCTTTGCAGCTTTTGGATGGCAATGTTGTGCCCAGCGATTCAGCAACGTCTTCAAGAACCTTCACGTGGCCTTTTGTTTCTTTGAGGTGGATCTGCAACAAGGTCTTGAGGTCTTTGGATTTCGCCGCCTTGGCAACGAGCGGCAGCGCCAGCGTCAGCTCTCGTTCCGCCGTATGCATTTCTCCGAGTTTGTTGAGAAAATTCTTCGGCACCTCACTGGGTACACTGGTGCTTGTGGTCTGATTCTCCCTGGTGTGCCCGCGCGGTGCGCCGCGTGGGCTGGCCTTCGGTCGTCCACTAGAGCTCTTGGTAACCATCCCCATACCAGCCATGATTTGTCTTCGGCCCGATCGAGCCTGGTTCGCTTTGCTCACACCTCGTCTCTGCATGAATTCCTCCTCAATTAATTGCCCATAAAAACAACGCATTCCGTGTTGCGTCAGGTCGTAGGGAATCAAATCAGCCTCGGGTGATAAATTCCGGCATCGTAAACCTCTTATGATGCACCGTGTCATCCTGAGGAGTGCCGTTGCTTTCACGGGTGTCTCACCGAAAAAACTGATCAGAGCCGGTTTGAAAAATTCCTGTGCGTTAGAATGTAAAAGCTACGGCGGCAGGAGAGTACGAATTCGAGCGCTACGAGGGAACCAAAGTCACGCGATCACGCGATGTAAAATGTGAGTGCGCTCGGTGCCGCGAAAGAGGCGTTGGCCTCGCGCGGATGGGAAGTTCCGTGAATGGATCGCGCGCATGCAACGACTGAATACCATGAAAAAAGTTATTATCTTATTAATCGGCTGTTCACTCGGACTGGCTGGAGCCGCATTGGCACAGCAGCCAGCCGAACAGCAATCACCAGCAAAGGGCAAGCGCGTCCCCGAAAAAACGCACACGACTGAACCACAGCCGCGCGCAAAACAGGCGAATCCTGCGGAGCGACCGAATCAAACCAGCGCAATCAAGCAACGCAACGCGACAAATGAGCGTAGCGCAACAAACGAGCATGCCGCCGCAAACGAGCACGGCGCCGCAAACGAATCTCGTACCGAAAAGGCCCGCAAAGCGCACCCCAGCCACGAGGCCGCAAATGCCGAAACCAATGCTTCAAGCCAGACCAACGAACCAGGTGCCGAAAAAAATCGGAAGGCTAGGGCGCATGAAGAATCTGCAAATGCTGTAAAACCAAACGAAAAGCAGCAGGCTGAGCAGCAACGAAAAAATGAGAACGCCCCTCCGACAGGGGAAAACACTGGCCCCGCAGCGACCGGTGCCAATGCAGTTCCACCAGCTCCCGGAGCAGGCCAACAAAACGCCCAGGCCAGAGGAATGGGCAAGGCGAAGAAGCCAGCTCCACAGCAGGTACAACAGGTTAAAACGCAGCACGCGAGCTTCCGTGCACAGCCCAAGCCACAGCAGGTTCAATCAGTTACTTTCAACCAGAACCATCGGATTGAAGGAAGCGAACACTGGCAGGGCCACCAATACGAAGTATTTCGTTCGTATCATCCAGAGTGGCACGATCAGGGGTGGTACCATTCGCATTACCCCAACGTGACTCTCATCGCTGGCGGCTATTACTTCTTTAACAATGGCTACTGGTTTCCGGCATGGGGCTACAGTCCTTCAGCTCAATATTATGCCTATGATGGACCAATCTATGTGGGTCAGCGTGCTGAACCGCCGGATCGAGTGATTGCGGACACCCAAGCCTTGCTGCAACAAATGGGTTACTACACCGGAGAAGTTGATGGATTGCTCGGACCGCTGACCAGGCAGGCGCTCGCTGCCTATCAGGCCGACAATGGGCTCGTCACCACGGAGGCAATTGATCAGCCGACGCTGGATTCTCTCGGATTGGCGTAACACAACAACAATATCCAAAACAAAAGCCGCCGGGGCACACAACACCTCGGCGGCTTTTTTGTTTCTTTGCCTACAATCTTCCGACTGCTTTTTGTAGCGGCGGTCTATGACCGCCGATCTTTTTGGTGTAGCGGCGGCCGTGTCGGCCGCAAAAGATTCAGAGGAAGGGGGACAGGAAGACGAGACTGATCGTCACGCCGGCAATCCTTTCTTCGCTATCAGTTCCATCTGTTCGCAGAACCGATCGAGCTCACTCAATGTGGTGTACAAGTTCGGCGTGATTCGAATGCCCTGAAATTCCTCGTGCATGATCGGCACAGCGAAGATGTGATGCTTGTCGAACAAATATTTTGTCACCGCCTCAGGATTTGTTCCGTCGATGTGAACATTTCCGATCGCGCACGATTGATTCGGATCGAACGAGGTGTTGAACCGAATTTTCGACACATTTTTGAGCCGATTCATCCAGTAACGCGACAGATAACGCAGTCGCGCTTCTTTGCGCTTGCCGCCAATCGTGCTGTGAAACACAAGCGCTTCGCCAATGGCGAGCTTCGGCGCCGCCGAGTGGGTGCCGATCTCTTCGAATTTGCGGATATCGGAGGCTTGCTTCGATTCCGCAGCCATCAGTGGCCAGAGCTTCTCAATTTTATCGCGTTTAATGTAAAGCATGCCAGTGCCTTTCGGCGCGTACAGCCATTTGTGGAGACTTGTACCGAAGTAATCACAACCCAGATCGCTCTGTTTGAAATAGAACTGCGCGAAGGAATGCGCGCCATCGACGATAGTCTCAATACCGCGCACGCGCGCCAGGTCGCAAACTGCTTTCACCGGTGTGATCTGTCCGGTGATGTTGATCATGTGAGAGATCAGAATCAGCCGCGTGCGATCACTAATGCCTTTTTCAAATGCGGCGGTGATCTCGTTTAGATTTTTCGGCGGAATCGGTACCTTAATGAGCTTTAGCTTTAGCTTTTCTCTTTTTTCCCGCTGACGCAACGTCGTGAGCATGCGCGGGTAATCCTGAGTCGTAGTGAGAATTTCATCGTCAGGCTTGAAGTCCATGCCCATGAGCAAAGTCTCAAGTGATTCCGAAGCGTTGCGTGTAATCGCGATTTCTTCTCGATCGCAGCCGAATAACTCAGCCAAACCAGTGCGAATGGTTTCCGATTGCGGTTCGAGAATTTGCCACATCGTGTAAGCGGTGGCGTCTTCCTGCTCCCAGATGTAGCGAACCAACGCCTCGGTCACAACCCGCGGACTTGGCGACACGCCGCCGTTGTTCAGGTTGATGATACCGCGTGTGACGCTGAACGCGTTTTGGATATTGGCCCAGTAATCTTCGTCAGTGGCGGCCTCTTCGGGAGTGAGATGTGCGACGCTCTTCGACGCCGCTTCAACATTTCTCAGTAAGGACCCGACCGTCGCCGAAGAAAGCGCTGCCAAACCGAGACCTTTCCCCGCGATCGAGATGAAATCCCGGCGGGTACGTTTGCGAATAACAGAATTTGAAATCGTCATCTTGTAACGAAATGAATGGAGCGAGCGGGTCGAGCGACGTAGACGGACAAGCCGCCAGGGTAGCGGAGACCGAGGCGGGACTCGAGGGAATCAATATCCCGACGCGTGCGCACTGTGAAGCGCAGTATGAAGGAAAAAGGACAAAGTAAAAAAGCGTTTTCTTTTGCCCAGGAAGCATATTCCCGTTCGCGTTCCGGGTTAGCCGGCCCGTAATCATTACCGTCAAATAAACCCCGCACGTTAGGCTTCGGCTGCGATTTCATCGTAGAGAATGAAACTTTTAGAGAAACTCAGGCCGTTTGATAAAAAGACCGGAAACTTAAACGTGGTGATTGATACACCGAAAGGATGTCGCAACAAATACGCGTTCGATTTCGATATAAAAGGTTACCGGCTCAAAACCGTGTTGCCGGAAGGTGCCGTGTTTCCATTCGATTTCGGCTCGGTCCCCGGTACCCGTGCTCAGGATGGCGATCCATTGGATGCTTTGATACTTATGGACCAGCCGGCCTTCGCTGGTTGCCTCGTTGAATGTCGCGTTCTCGGCGTGATCGAGGCCGAACAAACCGAGAACGCAAAAACGGAAAGGAACGATCGGCTTATCGCTGTAGCCGCGCATTCGCATACGCACGCATCGCTGCGATCACTTTCGAAATTGGAGCCAAAATTACTGGACGAAATTGAGCATTTCTTTGTCTCGTACAACAAAGCCAGGGGGAAAAAATTCAAACCGCTTGCGCGCAAAGGCCCACGTACGGCGAAACGATTGGTCGACAAATCACGCCAGAGAAAGAAGGGGAGCTAAACCTGGGAAATGTGGAGGCGGCTGCTTCAGGCACATGCTGATCTGTCGTTCTAACCTGCGTCCCTGACCGTGGCTCACTCCATGGCGCTCGCGCAACTTTCGACATGTGCGAACATTAAATCTTCCATGAAACAGTACGCAAAAATTCTTCTTTCGATTTTCACTGCGCTGATTTGCGCAATGGCCTTTGCGGCAGATCAACCTGCTTGCAAGATGACCGGTAAAAATTGCCCGATGAACAACGGTGGCGCGTGTAATTGCGGTAAGAGCTGCGATTGTTGACTCAATCACACAGTCGTTAGGCCAGACAGTGATGCAAGAGTGGCGCCTGCCGCCCCTGCAGAAACCCACCACGTCTGGTCACCCACGACTCCATCTGCTTCGACGCCTCGATCCTGTTGGTACGCTTTCACCGCGGCTTCGGTCTTCGGCCCAAAGTCACCATCCACAGTGCCGGGATCCGTCGTAGCAGTTCCATATTTCTTCAGACCTTTCTGTAACGCCGTCACAACGCTGCCCGAGGCACCACGAGATAACACCGGCGTATTTGGATCGGCCGGAAGCGCCTGCCAGGTCATCGGTCCCACAATGCCATCCACCGTCAGGCCCGCGCCTTGTTGGAAATCTTTGACCGCCTCTTCCGTTGTGGAGTCGAAGGTGCCGGTGATATTGGCGGGCGTGAGCACCTTCGTCATAACAAAGATACGCTGAAGTCTTCGTACATCGCGACCAGTCGAACCGATGCTGATTGTAGGGCCATCATTCATGGTTCTACTCTCTCTCTTTTTGCCCGGTTCTCACGCAGTAATTTTAGTTACGGGTTTCAAACACTGTAGTCTGCGCCGCCTGCCCAGTTTACCCAAAACCCGCTCATGGTTCACCCGCCGTGGCGAGCGGCGGGCGAACGCTTTCAAGGTCTCAGCGCGATCTTAGAACAGCTCGTCGCAAAATAACAGTGACTCCGGATGGTACAGCTTTTGCCCGGTTGTTACGCGCTAGTCTTTCAAGGCGCGAATTTCCTAAGAGCAACAGTGCGCTCACCTCATTTTTGCGCTGCCAGAAACCAGGAATAACCGTTTGACGGTATGCTTGATGTTGTGGATCCCCTCGTCGGTGAAGGTTAACAACACTAACTACATAGCCATTAGGTATTGCGCCTGATGCAGGTGCTCGACACCATCACTTCAAAAGGATCCATTGTCGATCCTCACCGTCTTCTCCAACAGGGAGCACATTGACTCAACAGCATGATCAGCTTGTAGCCGTAGCCCTGCGGCGACGCGCGCCCTTCACATAGCAAGCGGCTACAGGCATTCAAATTTCGCGTTTGATCTTTGCTCTTTGACGTTCGCTTCGGCGTATTCGACTCTCACGTCTCTGCAACGCAAACGTTATCTCTTTGTCTGTATCAATCGTCGGGCCGACGATAACCCGAAAGGATGCTGCGCGGCCAAGGACTCAGAACAAGTGCATCGAGCGTTGAAAGCGGAGATTGCCGCGCGTGGACTCGCCAAGTTCGAAGCGCGCGTCTGCACATCGAGCTGTCTCGACCAATGCGACACCGGCGTGACGGTTTTAGTCGAACCCGATCACTTTTTTTACGGCGGCGTCACTGTCGCAGACGTCCCGGAGATTGTGGAGGGACTCGTGAACAGCCAACCAGTCAAACGTCTGGTGATTCCTGCAGACCAATAGGATTGACGTTTCTACTTCTGGAACGTTTAGATAGCATCCGATCGTTCTTTTCCTCACCGTCAATGAACATGCTGCTGCTGCTTAGTCTTGTTGCGGCCGATTGCGGCTGGAATAGCGAATCGCAGCTGATAGCGCAGACCGAATCAGAGGCGAACGCTTCGCCGGCTGCAGCTGCAACGGCTGCGGCCGGGGAAGAGAACAAACCGGAAGTGCTGAAGACGAGCCCGACTGGAACGTTTCGTATCGTCCAGGATGGGGACGACTTTTGGATCGTCAGAGCGGCCGACGAAACGCAACGGACAAAAATGCATTCGGCGGAACTGGCGACCCCGGAGGAGTTTCGGTTTTCGCCCGATGAACACTGGTTGTATGTCGAACTGCATCACGGGTCGTGCATGTCAGGAGCGGATCTTTATCGGAGAAGCGATGGCAATGCTGCGGGACCTAACGACATCGGACCTTTTCAGCGCATCGAGCCTGCACTGGAGTACGGGGCATGGGTTGAAGCGCTGAAACAGCGGTTGTTTACCAGGAATTTTGCGGAGGAAGGACTCTGCGCCATGGTTCGGTTCGGCGGATGGAGCGACGATTCGGCCCGGTTACTCCTGATCATTCGTGGTGGCGAAGAGCGACGCGAAACAGTCGGACAATATCTTTATTACAATACGCGGAGCAGCCGGTTCGAATTGACGCCTTACCTGCGTAGAGTCAACGCGGCATCTGCGAAATCCCATGAGGTCAATGTCCTGGCCTGTGCAGAGCCGGTCGATCCTTTGCCCAATGTGGCAACGCTGAAAAAACAGTACTCCGAGGTCGATAAAAAGCTGAACGAGAACTATCAGAAAATGATTGCCAAAGCGGAAAAGCAAACCGTTCCCGACCTGAGGCGATGGCAACGGGAATGGTTGAAGGCGCGCGAAGCCGGGCTACAGATATACCTGGCGTCATTCCCGGCAGCGGAAAAGGAGCGGAGGCGGTTGCAGTTCTTAATCGATGTGTCGCGAACCGAAGCGGAATCAAACGAAGAAGCGGCAGCGCGTGAGTAACGGGCCTCATCCGTTGCTCTAGCCGGAGGCGACTCCTCCCCGCTGTAGCCTTTGGCGAAAGAGAACGACCACAGCCGCGATCAACGCGCGCGGCTGCAGTGTTACGCTGTCGATTTTATGTAGCCGCTTCGCTGCCTGCCACGTCGAAGCTGCGAAGGCGGGTGCGAAGCGCTTGCGTCGCCCGCAGGGCGGCGGCTACAATCATAAACCGAACTCCGCCCATAAGGGTCGGTGATCGCTGAGATAGTATTTGATGAAGCTTCGGAACTGAACCGGCGTCTTTGTTGCCCACAGTTCAGCGAACACTCCACCGTCGAAATCGAACACGCCTGATTTCCCGGTGAATTTCGCGCCGGCTCCCGTCGGAAAGAATGCCACCTGATCATAATGTTGATCGCCAGCGAGATTCGAACCGATCTGCGTCGAATGCTCGGGTAATTGCAGTCCCGTTCTCGTTAGGGCTTTAAAGATCGGATCGGCGGGATCAATCTTCGGTAGATTGAAATCGCCCAGCGCGGCAATGATCGGCGTCAGAGCATAGTGGCTCTTCGATTCGCGCTTGCACCACTGCGCGACAGCAAAAGCTTCCAGCGCTCGCCGCTCCATTGCCTGCGTAGCTGCGTCATCACCGTAATAGAGATGGACGTTCACCAGGCAGAACACCATCGTTCCGGCCTGGAAGGAAGCGATGTAGGGATTGCGATCGAAGCCCTCGAACTTCGCTACGGTCGTCTCCGGCAGCGTCACATTTTTCAAATCTGACGGTGCCACCGCGACCTCACCGGTGAGCTCCCGCGGTTTCACCTTCTCCGAGTCGTAGACAAAAGTCATGCGCTCGTCGTTGCCGGCGGCGTCGGAGTAAAGCGTGCGCCAGGACGCGGGCAGCGCGCCCATCAATCCGTTGAGCCCGCTACGATTGTTCTTCACCTCCTGCACGGCCACGAGATCAAACCACGAAATCACTTCGGCCAGCAGCGCGTAATCTTTCGTGCCGCGATCTTGCGCGCCAAGGTTGGCAATGTTCCAGGTGGCTAGCAACAAACGGTTCGCATCCTTTGACGGAATGGCGCGACCCGGCTGAGTATCCCGCCAGTGCCGCAGCGCCGTTCGCTCCGCATCGGCATCATAGTCAAACGTGAAGCTGGGTTTGGGAAAAGAAGGCATAAGTCAGTCTACGTCTCGCATGAACTCCTGATTGATGTAGCAGATTACTTGAGCGAAAATCGATGCCGAAGTTCTGGTCACTCTAAGAAACTCAAATCAGGAACGAACAAATAATCGCATGAAAATCTTTTCGCTACTGTTAACAACAGCATTGTCCTTCCTAACGGCTTCAGTTTTCGCGCAGGGAACCAAAAGCTCTCCGGCCGCCTCGGCGTCACCATCAGCTCCACTCACCATCGCATCGTCAATCGATCGCGAGATCAGTTTGGTTGAAAAGGAAGTTCTCGAGGCGGCCGAAGCGATGCCGGAAGACAAGTTCGATTTTTCTCCCGAGAAACTGAGCCTGCCCGGTAGCGACTACAAAGGTGTGCGCACGTTTGGACAACAACTGAAGCATGTCGCCGCATCTAACTATCTGATTTGGTCACCGATCACTGGCGAGAAACCACCGGACAACGTTAACGATGGCAAAGGCCCGGATAATATGAAAGCCAAGGCTGACATCATTCAGTATGTGAAAGACTCGTTCGCATTCGGCCACAAGGCTGTAGCCACGTTGAACGAATCCAATCTTGTGCAGCCTGTCATAAGGAATAACAGACCGCCGACTACTCGTCTGTTCCTGGCCACGTTTGCACCGGCTCATTGCTTCGATCACTACGGCCAGATGATCGAGTATCTCCGCATGAACGGCATCGTTCCACCAGCAAGCCGCGGAAAGTAGCAACTCTCGTAATCAGGCAAAGATAATCGCGCAGGGTGAAACAAGAGGGAATTCACACATTTGTCTCGGAGCTGCGCCGCCGAAAGGTTTACCGCGCAGCCGCGGCTTACGCCATTGTTGGCTGGCTCATTATCCAGGTCGTGGCGACTGTGTTTCCCATATTCGCACTACCGGCCTGGACTCTGCGAGCTGTTGTGGTTTCGGTCTTGGCTGGCTTTCCGCTGGTACTTGCATTGGCATGGGCGTACGAACTCGGACCGGGCGGTCTTCGCAAAACTGCCGACACTCCGGAAGACCCGACGCGTCCTCGCGCGATAGCGCCCAGTCGCCGGAACGTGATTGGTCTGGTCCTGGTGGGCGCCGCTATTTCCAGCGTTTGCGGCTATCTTTTGCTTGCACGTTCGGTTGCGGCACCACTCGATAAATCAATCGCGGTTCTTCCGTTCGATAATTTTAGTGAGGACAAGGACAACGAGCATTTCGCCGACGGCATCCACGACGATGTGCTCACTTCACTGGCCAGGGTCGAGGACCTGAAAGTCATCTCGCGCACGTCGGTGATGCAGTATCGAGGCAAAGCCCATAACATTCGTTCAATCGCAGAGGAGCTGGGGGTATCGGCAGTGCTGGAAGGCAGTGTGCGACGATCCGGCAATCGCGTGCGTCTGGTTGTGCAATTGATCGATGCGCTCCGCGACCGCCATATCTGGGCACAGGAATACGACCGCGACCTCACCGACGTCTTTGCCATCCAAAGCGCGCTCGCTCAAGAGATCGCAAACCAACTGAAAGCGAAACTTTCGCCTGACGAAGTCAACCGAATCAAAGAACGGCCCACAACGAACGAGGAAGCTTACAAGTTTTATTTGCAAGCTCACACGATGTACAGCCGGGCAGAGGAAACCCTCGAAACACTTCAGCGCGCGGCACAGCTCTACGAAAAAGCCACACAACTCGATCCGTCGTTCGCGCTCGCTTTTGCTCGTCTCGCACACATCGAGAGCTGGATTTATTATCTTTTTGATCCAATACCGGAGCGGCTGACGAAAGCGAGGAATGCGGCGAGCGAAGCGATGCGCCTTCAACCGAAGGCGCCCGAGACTCATCTTGCAGCCGGATACTTGGCCTATTACGGGGATCGCGATTACGAGCTCGCTCTTCGCGAATTTGAGATTGCGCGCCGCGATCTGCCTAACGACTCGAGCGTTTTTCTTGCAATCGCTTCAATCGAACGCCGGCAGGGCAAATGGAAACAGTCGATTGCAGATTATGAAAAAGCCGCGTCGCTCAGTCCCAGCGATCCCATTGTTCTCGAGAACCTTGGGCTAACCTATCAAGCCGTTCGCGATTTCCCTGCTGCCGCAAAGGCTTTCGATCGTGCCGTTGTTCTCGTTCCAAACTCGTTCGAAGCGAAATCGCTTCGCGCCACCGTGGAGATAGAGTGGAAAGGAGACTTGAGCATGATGAAGAATTTACTAGCAAGCCTTCCACCGGACTTCGAGTCGTTCGGCATGGTCGCACTGGCGCGGTTCAACGTCTGTTTTTTTGAGCGCAAATTTGATGAAGCGTTAAGTGTTTTGTGGCGCAGCCCGCTTGAAAACCTCCACGGACAAACGAGCACGCCGTTACCAAAGTCGTTCCTTGCCGCGCAGGTTTACCGGCTCATTCCGGACCCGGAAAAAGCACAGGCAGAGTACGAACATGCGCTTAGCATCGCAGAACGAGCGCTTGAGGAGAGTCCGCAAGATTCGGCGCGCCACGCGCTCATTGGACTGATCTACGCTGGTCTCGGACGAAAAGAGGACGCGATTCGTGCAGGAAATCGTGCCTTAGAATTGCTCCCGGAATCCAAAGATGCATTGGACGCGCCGGTCCTGGTGCTTGCGATGGCACGCATCTACGCGATCACGGGCGAACACGAAAAAGCGATCGACCTTTTGCAGCATTCCCTGCAAACGCCTGCGGGCCTGACCGTGCATGAGATTCAGCTCGACCCCACCTGGGACGTGCTCCGCGAATATCCGCGGTTCAAAACCCTGAAGCTGTAGTGGCGCAATGGCCGCATCAATAATGGTGAAACATGGACACCGCGCCGTTAAACAGCGCAGCGAATATCGCCGCCACAATCAGCCAAAGAACAAAAATGACCGGCAGAAAGCAGCAGAACACAACAAGACCTGCTGCCATCCATTTGAACAGGATCTTCAGAACCGACCCGAACGGAATATCGAAATCGATCACCGAAACTCGTTGTGATACTTCCGGCGATGAGACCGGCGGTGGCACCGCAGGAATAGCAGGGATTTTAGCGGGCGGCGGCAGTTGCGTTCCGTATTTTAACATCGGCAAATAATCATCGATCGATTTCCATTCGCCTCGATCGGAAGGTTTACACGGCGTGTTTCGATCAACGCGACCGTTCGCGAACATCTGCGCCACCTGGGCTTGGTCGTAGGGCCCTTCCTCGCTATCCGACAACTTTATTAAGTACGTCTTCATGCGCTGCGATATGTTTCGGTGACGATCAGACGCGATTTTGAGAGACCACGCAAGATCCGATCTGCAGCGGTGTGCTGTCAGGCTGCCTGCTCGCGAACTCTTTCGGAGTATCAGCGGCAAAAATGTAGCGGCGGTCTCTGACCGTCGAACAATCGTTGTGGCCGCAGGCGTCGACCGCGGTCGAATTTCCCGAACTGCTCAACAACCGCCACCCTGGCTCCTTACGTCGTCGTCGAGCAATTGATCCTGTCAGCATTACGCAGAACCTCTGACTCCTGTTGCAAATCGCATCCACCGGCGTCAACGTTTTCGATACAAAAGGGGAGGGAAAATGCATCTAATGAAACGGAATTTTCTAGCAATCACGGCAGCCGTGATCACGACCGGCTGCATCGCTGTCAGCGCGCAAAGCCTGACAACTCTGCACTCGTTCAACGGAGCCGATGGGAACTCGCCGGAAGGGGCGCTGGTGCAAGGCAGCGACGGTAATTTTTATGGCACGACACCACTCGGCGGCGCACATGCGAAGGGAACTGTATTCAAGATCGATTCGAGTGGAAACTTGACCACCCTTCATTCGTTCAGCGGTTTTCCCACAGACGGCGCCGCGCCGATCGGCGGGCTGGTGCAAGGCAGTGACGGAAATTTTTATGGCACAACCGCGTCCGGCGGCGCGTTCTTCCAAGGGACGGTATTTCGAATGAATTCGTCCGGTGCCACAACGGTGCTGCACTCGTTCAACACCTTTCTTGGCGAAGGCGCGGTTCCGGTTGCCGGGCTGGTACAAGGCAGCGATGGCAACTTCTACGGCACGACCGTGCTAGGCGGTGATCACTTTCAAGGTACTGTCTTCAAAATCGATGCGACAGGCAACCTGATCACGCTTCACTCGTTTAGCGGTTCGCCTAACGATGGCTCTAACCCGGTCGCGGGTCTGGTACAAGGCAGCGACGGTAATTTCTACGGCACGACACCTTCCGGCGGTCGGCACTTTCAGGGCATAGTGTACCGGATCTCTCAGGGCACCCATACCGTGTTACACTCGTTTAGCGGCTATCCTGGCGAAGGCGGCGTCCCGTTTGCTTCGTTAGTACAGGGGACTGACGGTAATTTCTACGGCACCACGGCGGTGGGCGGTGCGCAGTTCAAGGGCACGGTGTTTAAGATCGATGCAGCAGGAACTTTGACCACGCTTCACTCGTTTAATGGATCAAATGGCGAAGGTGCCAATCCGGTCGCTGGTCTGGTGCAAGGCAAGGATAGTAATTTCTATGGCACTACGGTTGTGGGCGGCACGGACCGTCGCGGCACCCTCTTCAGGATCGATCAGACAGGGAATGTCATCACACTCCATTCATTTAGCGGTTCGCCTAACGAGGGCGCCCTTCCATTTGCCGGGCTGCTGCAAGGCACTGACGGCCATTTCTATGGCACCACCGCGTTAGGCGGAATGCAGGGTTTCGGCACTGTGTTCAACTTCTGAAGCGCTGTAGTGGCGGCTGTGTCAGGCGCGTCGTAGCCGTGGGCGTCGACCGCGACGAGCCGGTGTAGCCACTGGCTGACTGCGGCGATCCTTCTCAATGTCGACGTGGCACATTGGGCGTTGATGTAACCACGGCTCTGTGAGCCGTTATCATACTCAACTCTCAACAACAGCTCACATCGAACAAATCGCGACCTGCGGGGTCACACACCTCTGCTACCGTCTATGAATATGCGACAACTGGCTTTTGGGTTACTTGCTGGGTTCGTCTGTTCTGCTTTTGCGCAAACCACTCCGGTCGCGGATCGGGTGGCAAAACAGAACGCGCTTTTCGAGGAGTATTACCAGGCTTTTCTAAAAAATAATCCGGAGCGCGCCACTGCGTTCGGCGATTACCGTTACAACTCACAGCTTTCACAGGTTTCACTGGAAGAGATCGCGCGGCAACACGCCGAAAACGATGGTTTTCTCGCTCGATTAAAGGCGATCCCGACTGATGGCCTGAGCGACAAGGATCTCCTAAGTCATCGGATACTCGAAAAGCAGCTGGAACGCGCAGACGTGAACTATGCGCTAAAGAATTACGAAATGCCGGTGAACCAGCAGAACGGTGTGCACACTCAGCTGGCCGATTTGCCAAATGCGATGCCGTTCGATTCCGTCCAGCATTACCAGGATTACATCTCCCGGTTGCATCAGATCCCGCGTGTGTTGGAACAAACGACCGAGGTGATGCGACAGGGTGAGAAAGATCACCTGATGCCACCCAAAATCGTCGCCGAAAAATTGCCCGCCCAATGCGACGGCATCGTCGCCGCGAACCCGTTCCTCGAACCCACCAGGAAATTTCCTGCGACATTTTCAGAGCAAGACAAGAAACGGCTGACCGACGAGATCACCAAGACCGTTAACGACAATGTGTTTCCGGCGTATAAGAAATTCGCGGAGTTCTTGCGCACCGATTACGCGCCGAAGGGACGCACCGAACTTGCGATCGAAAGCCTCGCTGACGGCAAACGGCGCTATGCCGAAGCGGTGAAAACGATGACAACGATCGACGTTTCGCCCGCCGAAGTCCACGACATCGGCCTCAAGGAAGTTGCGCGAATCAACGATGAGATGACACAGCTCGCGCAGAGCCAGGGATACAACGATTTGGCCAGTTTCCGGGAAGCGGTCAACAACGATCCCAAGTGGAAGCCGACCAGCGAGCAACAGATTCTGGATGACTACAAGAAATACATCGGTCAGATGCAGCCGAAGCTGCCGGAATTATTCGGATTGCTGCCGAAATCGCCTGTGACGGTGGAACCGATTCCCGATTTCGCCAAAGCGGCAGCGACTCATTACGTCCAGGGCACGCCCGACGGAAAACGCCCGGGCCGCGTCGTTGTTGCCGTCTCTAACCCTACCAAGCGAACTCTGATCGATGACGAAGCCGTTGCATATCACGAAGGCGTTCCTGGTCATCACTTGCAAATTAGCATCGCCCAGGCGCTGCAAGGTTTGCCGAAGTTTCGGTTACACGGTTTTTTCAGCGCGTATGCCGAAGGCTGGGCCCTGTACTCCGAGGTATTAGGCAAAGAGATCGGTTTTTATAAGGACCCCGTGTCAGACTACGGCCGTCTGAATTCAGAGATGCTTCGCGCGGTCAGGCTGGTGGTCGACACCGGAATTCACGACAAAAACTGGAGCCGCCAGCAGGTGATCGATTACATGCACGCCAACGACGTGAACGACGCGCTGGCGCAGACTGAAGCGGACCGTTACATCGCCTGGCCGGGACAAGCGCTCGCTTACAAGATGGGACAGTTAACCATTCTCAAGCTGCGCGATGAAGCGAAGAAACAACTCGGCGACAAATTCGACCTGAAAGCATTCCACGACGAAATCCTGAACGGCGGCTCGATGCCATTAGATCTGTTGCAAGAAAGAGTACAGGCCTGGATCAAACAACAAGTAGGAAGTAAGAAGTAAAAATCAAGAAACACCAGACCAACTACGCTCGCGTTTTAGCCGCTGTTTTTCGGTTATTCGACTTCTTAATTGAAACTCGCTCGTTGCCCGCACTCACTCTCCTCGAAAGCTTTCGGGCTTTACCTTCTATGTCGCTGATCCCTCAGCTCCATTCCCGATCGCGACGTGTTCTATGCTTGGCGCGCCGTAGCTTCAGCGAAGGCGGGTCGCGCGCTGCGCGCACTCCATTCATGATTTATCCGTCCGTCCGTACGCAACGCCCAAGAGAATGTTAGCAGCGCCACCGCCAGTGTTTCGAGACTTGCTGAGTATGCCTTTCTTACGGCATTGTTGCCGCCTCGACCAACCTCTTCCCGGAGTCCACTTATGAAGCTAAAATTTTACGGTGTCCGCGGCTCCATCCCCGTCTGTGATGCTGGCTTCCAGCAATTCGGCGGCAACACCACCTGTTTTCAAATCACATTTGGCGATACAAATCGTATCGCCATCATTGACGCCGGAACCGGGCTCCGCAATCTCGGCCGGGACATGCGCGCGATCGGACATCAGCAGGACCAACTGGTCATCGCATTCACTCACTTCCATTGGGATCACATGCAGGGGTTTCCCTTTTTCGCGCCGGCGTACAATCCTCAGCAAAAGATCACGATTCTCACGCTCGGCGAAGGCCAGACCGTAGGCAACCTGCGTGAAATTTTCGAGGTGCCGCTGCAATCCCAATATTTCCCTGTGCAATTGGACTGTATGGGCGCCCAGTTTGAGTTTCTGAAGGTCGAAGACGCCAGCAAACACTTCACCGCCGTCAACAATATGGAAACCATCGTCACCGGACGTCGGCACAATCATCCCGGCGGCGCATATGGTTTTCGGATTGAACGCAACGGCAAGGTGCTCGTGATTTGCACGGACGTTGAACATGGCGAACACATCGATCCGCAGGTAGTGGAGCTGAGTCGCGGCGCAGATTTGCTGGTGCACGACGCGCAATACACGGCCGAGGAATTACGGACGCATCGTGGCTGGGGTCACAGCAGTTTCGATCAGGCCATGCAGGTAGCCGAAATGGCAGGGGTAAAACATCTGGTCATGACTCACCACGACCCTGAACACGACGACGACTTTCTTCTGCGCATGGAAAAATTGTGTCAGAGACGATTCCGCGATTCGGAATTGGCCCGTGAAGGAATGGAGATCGTTCTTTAACAGAATGCTCTCGGCCCGGCTCGCTTTCGGGGCTTTACCTTCTATGTCGCTGATGCCTCAGCTACATTCCCGATCGCGACGTGTTCTATGGTTGCCGCGCCGTAGCTTCAGCGAAGGCCGGTCGCGCGCCCCGCGCACTCTCCATTCAAATTCATTCATAATTCATAATTCTTAGTTCATACTTCCTTCACCATGTCCAAAGACTACTCCTCGCCGCCCTCAATGACGATCGATCCCGACAAACAGTACTCCGCCACGTTCAAGACCGCGCGCGGGGAAATCGTGTGCGATCTTTTTGCAAACCACGCGCCGAAAACAGTGAACAATTTCGTTTTTCTCGCGCGCGAAAAATTTTATGATGGCACCGTCTTTCATCGCGTGATCGACAACTTCATGATCCAGGGCGGCGATCCGACCGGCACCGGCCGCGGCGGCCCGGGTTATCGGTTTGAAGATGAAGTAAAAAACAATCCGCACCAACACCAGGTGGGCAGCTTATCCATGGCGAACGCCGGCCCGAACACCAACGGCAGTCAATTTTTCATTACCCACATCGCAACCGATTGGCTCAACGGCAAACACACGGTCTTCGGCGCCGTTCGTTCAGGCCAGGAAGTGGTGAACGCAATTCGCCAGGGCGACGAACTTATTTCCGTCACGATTAACGAGCACTAGCTTGCAAACTAGCGCGACTGATTAGGGAGCGCACTGCCTGCCGGCGGTGTGCGGGCGCCTCGCCGAGACTTTGGAGCGTTGCACCATAGCCTGCCTCCACAGTTTACCCCAAGCCTGCTCAAAGTTTACTCGCCGCGGCGAGTGGCGACCGTCGGGCGAACATTTTCGGAATGCTTGCCACGACGAAGGCGGGTCAGTCGCGATATGACTGCGGCTCGAGTTTGATCAAGCAGCCTTCTTTTTCCCTCGACGAGCCTTAGTTCTGTGATTGTGGGACGAAGACTGCTTGGCGAGCGCCAGGCGTTCAGTCTTTCTCCGGCGCTTCGCGCGTTTCTTGACGTTATCTCTTCCTTTGCTGTGGCCCATAAAGGTCAACTTTCGCCCCGTTGTCGTGCCGTAGCAACGGGACGGAACCGAGGCCGGCGCCTGCGTTGTTGCTGTTGTCGCGGTCTTGGCTGCGGCACCTCTGCCGGCGCATCCAGAGTTTTGCTCACTCCCGCATTACGGGCTTGCGCTGGCAACCTGGCTTGTTGGCCGACCAGCTGCGTCTGCCCGGTTTCGCGGGTGTTGATCATCTCGAACGTCCGGAAGAGCGGACCGAGATCGATCACGTCGTTCGCGGCTGATTTCAATAAGTGTCCGAGATTCGCAGCAACTGACGCCACTTCCACGCGGATGCCATGTCTGCGCAGCTTGATCGCGAGGTAAGCGAAATCGGCGTCGCCAGTTACGAGGATCACCACATCTGGCCGTATCTCGATGGACAGCTCGAGTGCATCGATCGCCATCATCACGTCTACGTTCGCTTTGTAATGACCTTCTTCGGCGGGAGCCCCATCCTTGGTGACCACCATGAATCCATTGGAACGCAGCCAATGAACGAACTTGTTTTTCTTATCCCGTTCATCCTGCCACGTAGAGATGGCAGGCGGTAATCCTGCATAGACCACCATCTCGATCAGATCACGTCCTGCGTCTTGCCCGGCAAGAAAATCGCGGAGCTGCAACCAGTCGAGC
Source organism: Candidatus Udaeobacter sp. (assembly GCA_036522635.1). GTDB lineage: Bacteria > Verrucomicrobiota > Verrucomicrobiia > Chthoniobacterales > UBA10450 > Udaeobacter. The sequence goes on from DATDFM010000001.1 coordinate 25,242, forward strand.
CCGCGTCCAACGGTCCGCACAGAGCTGCTGACGTTCGATTCATCCACCAGCACCAACAGACGGGGCCGCAAGCCGCCTTCATGATCTCGTTTTCGCATATGTTCGGACCTGCGAAGCAGATCCTCGATCGCATCGCGGAGTAGACCAAGATTTATCAGGCTGCTTTTTTCTTCGGCTTCTTCACAACGACTGCGGGAAACTCCACCACCTGCGGCGCAGTCTCTTGCGGGTTCTGATTCAGGGTCAATTCAAAAGTCAATTTCCCCGCAGCGATCTCCGACAGCGCGATATCAGCGTGACCAAACCCGGGAACAAATTCCACCATCGGTCGGGAACCGAGACAGAGTTGTCGAACGCGTCTGGACACCACGTTCACCAGGATCTTCGGGTTAGGAATAACTTCGGCGGCGGCTTTCACTAGGTTTGGTTTCATAATTTAGATGATGGTGGAATCGGGCTGACGGAGTTGAATCCGAACCGGAGTGGGACCCTATCGCGTTTCGGGGAATCGCAGCCGAGCAGGAGAGTATCGTCCATTACGGCCAGAACACAATTGGCGATTCCCACGCTCTCTCACCTCCGATCTTTTCTCCGGTGCCCGGCCGCTACTTGCCAGTCGCGCTCGAAGATTTCTTTTTCTTCACGGCGGAACGCATCAGTAATTATTACTCAGCCGCTTCGCTCAAAGTAGCAATGGGCGAGTAGGACAAGCGGCACGACCGGTCAAAGGCCGTGAGAGGATCGCGATCAGTTCGACTTTCCAAGTGTCGCGATATGAAATGCATGGTGGTTTTGAAACCGCTCGCCATACTCGCCGCGACCAGAGACAATTAGGAAAATATGTTCACCTCATCTGGTACATCATTGTCGGTTCAATCGCGGGCGTGATCGCCAAATCTGTCATGCACTTACCTGGCGCGATCGAAAGCAGAAGTGTAGATAGGACGGACTGAACTTTTCCCTTTGTCAGACTGTGCATCCGGCAACGCAAGTTGTTGGTGCGCGGGATGCGGAGCATATTGACCAAGTCACATGAAGGATTCTGTCGTCAGAGGATATCTCCTGCAGCTTCTCTATGAACGGCGATCCGAAGAGTCCACGCCATTCGGACACAGTGAGCAGGCGGTCCAGCCGCCGGGAGGTATAAGTCGCCGCGACTGGTTGCGCGCCGTGGCTCAGCTTTCAGAGTATGGCCTCATCGACTGGACACCTCTTGAAGACACGACCGGGATGGGTCTGCTGTCCGGCTTTGCAAAGATAAACGATTTCGGAATCCAAGTCATCGAAGCTGGTGTTGCCCCTCCGATCCAGATTTCTATCGACCAGAGCCGGCGAACCGCGTTTCCTCAAAAGGGAAAAGCGTCGGTCGCAGCGAGCACGCCACAGCAGCAAATGATTACGGACGCGCTGGAGAAAGTCATCACAGCGATCAATCAAGCCGATGCGTCGGATCAGGAAAAAAACGAAGCGAAATCTCTGCTGCGAAAACTCCTGGGTGGCAAGCAGCCGCCAAACAGTTAGGCGGTGGCGCCCGGTGCCTCGCCGCGAAATATATCACCGGATAAATCCGATGTATCTACGGGCGACAGGCGCGCCTGAGACCAGGCAGTGCAATTCTTAGCGGCGATTTATGAGGGCTTGCCCAATCATCGGCAAACTGCCCTGACTGAAAGCTAACGGCTTAAGAACGCTCGATTAATGATTAGGTAATCGCAGTTGCGGGTATATAGTCGAAACAATCACGCAGCGTCAATCGATCGCGCAGGTGTGCGGCCCCTTCTCTCTGCACACGAAACCGCATCATGAATGATAT
>DATDFM010000002.1:0-5329 GCA_036522635.1 Candidatus Udaeobacter sp.
CAGGCATTAGCAATACTGCCGTCGGCGCTTTTGCGCTGCAGGCGAGCAATTCCACCTTCAACACAGCGGTCGGTGTTGGAGCGCTTATGGCCAATCATTTCAGCGAGAACACAGCCGTCGGACACCTGGCGCTGGCAGCGAACACCCTGGGTGGCAGCAACACGGGGGTCGGTTTTCAGGCGCTTCTTACCGAGATAGATGGCCTCGGAAACTCAGCGTTTGGTGATAATGCGATGAGCAGCTTTATCAACGGTGACGAGAATACAGGCATTGGCTTGAGCGCACTCGGCCAACTCACTAATGGTAACAAGAATACTGCCGTTGGGTCGAATGCGGGTTCTGGTGCAACAACGGGTTCGGGCAACGTTTATATCGGCGCACAAGTCGTAGCTACTGACGGCGAAACTGACCACACTTATATTCGCAATATTAACACTACCAGCGTTAGCGGTGGCGGGACGGACACTGTCACTGTTAATTTGTCCACAGGCATGCTTGGTCACCTTAGTTCATCGCGACGCCACAAGGAGGACATTCAGCCAATGAACGATGCCAGTGAAACCTTGTATCAGCTGAAACCGGTTACTTACCGCTATAAAAAGGAAATCGATGTAACCCAGAGTCTCGACTACGGCCTGGTCGCCGAGGAAGTGGCCACAATCGATCCTAATCTGATCGCCTGCAATAAGGACGGGCAAGTCGAAACCGTGCGGTACACAGCGGTGAATGCCATGCTGCTTAACGAGTTTCTGAAAGAGCACAAAGCGTTTATCGGGGAACAACAGAAAGTCTCAAACCTGCAAGCTACAGTTGCACAGCAGCAAAAGCAGATTGAAGCACTCACGGCTGGATTGCAACAAGTGAGCGTGCAGCTCGAGGTTGGCAAAGCTGCACCGCAAACAGTCATGAACAGCCAATAACTATATACCAAGTACCTTTCGGTTTTCGTCGATAAGCAGGTTCGGCGCCCATCTGCCGGGCAGCTCATGATGGTGGGATCACCAACTTGTTGCGAAATGCCCTACAATGATGGACATTCAAAGCCTACGAATTCAGCAATGCCCTTTCTCACAAGATCGTTGCTCGTATCGATCAGCATGACTAGCGTTTTGCTTTGCATGTCTCATGGCGCGGAGCCACCAAAGCAAAACAAGATCGGATCGGCAAACGGAAGCCGTGCGGAAAAAAAACCTGTTCATGTTGTCATAAGATCCCGGGCAGACATCAAACAGACATTTACGTACTATCCGCGTCCCGCCATTCCCGACGAGCTGCAGGGTTATGCTGGCACTCAAGTAGGAGGCACAGGTACTTATCGCATGGTTGTCGATGGGCAGGGGGCGGTCACTCAAGTAAGCATTTTAAGAGCTTTTACGGTTACAGCGGTATACGACGAACGAATGTCTGACGTGAAAGGGAATGCCGTTCCAGGCTTGGATCAGGCGATGATTCAGGCATTGCAGCGCTGGAGAGCGAAACCGGGACCGATGCGCGTGATCGACATTTACTGGAGTTTTGGAACACAACCGTGGGTGAACTATGGAAAAGGGAATGTGCCGAAATAATTGTCTCCAGTACAACAAACCTGTTGTGATCTAGGTTCGGCTGGCAGCTGATGAGACTCCGAAACGGGGATTAAGTTGAGTTGCCTTGACAATCAGATCTGGCGTTCTGCATACTCGGGACCACGAACGGATCTGAAACCGGCGGAGAGTTTTTCCCGCGGTTCTTCGCCTCTTGCGGACCCGCAATCAACCTAATCAAATAGCGGGGAAGAGAGGGAAAATATGCATTCAATGAATCGATCCACCACATGTTCATCCTTTGTCGTCGCGCTCGCGATAGCCTGTTTCGTATTCCTGCCGAACGCACCAGCGGTTAACCCTCCGCCGGATGGCGGTTACCCCGGTGGCAACACCGCAGAGGGAGAAAACGCTCTTTTTAGCCTGACCACCGGCACATTCAATACGGCCGTTGGAATTTCGGCGTTGGGAGCCGATACAGCAGGCAAGCTGAACACGGGCATCGGTGCCGGGGCGCTCCTTTTCAACACTGGAGATGGCAACACGGCAGTCGGCGCGGCAGCGCTTTTTAGCAACACGACGGGCGACCGTAACACGGCCACCGGAGAGGAAGCGCTCGCTAGTAACACTACTGGGAGAGAGAACACGGCCACGGGACTTGGGTCGCTTTCCGGCAACACCACCGGCAGCTTCAATACTGCCACCGGTTATTTCGCCCTAACGAACAACACGACGGGCTTTAACAATACAGCAAACGGAACGAACGCTATGGCGTTCAACGCCACCGGAAGCGGCAACACCGCCATTGGTAACGCGGCGCTCTTTAACAACAATGCCGGCAGCAACACGGCCGTCGGCGCGGACGCTCTCTTTGCCAATACGACCGGCTTCAACAACACGGCCATGGGTAAAGGCGCGTTGGATGCTAATATCTCAGGCCGTTTTAACACTGCCGTCGGCAATAGTGCGCTCGGCATCAACACCACCGGCGACGAGAATACCGCCTTAGGCAATGGTGCACTGGTCGGCAACAACACAGGCAATTTCAATGTAGCCGTGGGTAATGGTGCGCTCGGTAACAATACCATCGGCATCGGGAACATCGCGTTAGGTTTCAGAGCTGGAGACGAACTCACCACTGGTAATAACAACATCGTTATCGGATTCGCTGTCGACGGCGTTGCAGGCGAGAGCAATACCATCCGAATCGGCACTGGGGCGACCGCCCACACGTTTATCAGGGGAATCAGCGGGGCGACAGCCGTTAATGGCGCGGCGGTCTTTATAAATTCGGCGGGGCATCTCGGAACGCTAACCTCCTCGGCGCGCTTCAAGGATGACATTCAGCCGATGGGCGACGCTAGCGAAGCAATTCTGGCGCTTCGACCGGTGAGCTTTCGCTACAAGAAAGACATCGATCCGCAGGGCATCCCCGAGTTTGGCCTGGTAGCTGAAGAAGTAGAAAAAGTAAATCCAGCCCTGATTATTCGCGACCCAGAGGGCAGGCCGTATACGGTGCGCTATGAGCAGGTCAACGCGATGTTGCTTAATGAGTTTTTGAAAGAACACCGCAAGGTCGAGCAACTGCAAAAACAAGTTGAAGCGCTTGCCGCCGGATTAGAAAAAGTAGGTGCACAACTGCAACTGAACAAACCGGCGGAGCAAACGGTGGCGAACAATCAATAGGTTGCCTGTTTTGTTATCAGCAAGGTAACAGATTTCCCCTGGCGCCTTAGATTGAGCGGAGCTGAACGACTGTGAAAGAGTGGTTTGGCGCGTTAAGGATTTTGCTTCGGCAAATCGCGGCGCGGCTGCCCCACATAGACTTGCCGCGGCCGGGCGATCTTTTGTTCCGCGTCGTTAATCATCTCCTGCCATTGTGCGAGCCAGCCGACGGTGCGCGGAATGGCGAACATCACCGGGAACATTGCCTCGGGTAAACCCATGGCCTGATAAATGATGCCGGAATAAAAATCGACGTTCGGATAAAGCTTGCGCGAGATAAAATATTCGTCTTCCAGCGCGATGCGTTCGAGCTCGAGCGCGATGTCGAGCAGGCGATTGCGCCCGGTCACCTTGAATACTTCATCCGCCACGTGTTTGATGATGCGCGCGCGCGGGTCGTAATTTTTGTAAATGCGATGTCCGAAACCCATCAGTTTTCCTTCGCCGTTTTTAATGCGTTGAATGAAGTCGGGAATGTTGCGCGTGTTATCGATACGCGACAGCATCTTCAACACTTCTTCGTTCGCACCGCCGTGCAGTGGACCATAAAGCGCGGCCGCCGCGCCGGCCATTGCGCTGTAAGGATCGACGCAGCTTGAGCCAATGGCGCGCATAGCATTGGTACTGCAATTCTGTTCGTGGTCAGCGTGCAAAATGAAAAGCACGCCGAGAGCGTGTTCGAGCGTTGAGTCCGGCGTGTACTTGGCGTCCGTCATCTTGAACATCATGTTCAAAAAGTTCCCGGTATAGCTCAGATCGTTAACGGGATAGATATAACGCAGGCCGCGATTGTGGCGATAAGTGTAGGCAGCGATCGTAGGCACCTTGGCGATGAGTCGTTTGATTTGCGCCAGCCGATTGCCGGGATCGCTAACATTGTTAGCGTCGGGATAAAAGGTTGAAAGTGCAGCAACAGTGCTGATGAACATCCCCATCGGATGCGCGTCGTAACGGAACGCCTGCATCAGCGTCTTAATATTTTCGTGGACGAAAGTGTGATGCGTGATGTCGTAAGTCCATGCTGCAAGCTGCTCCTCGTTAGGCAGCTCGCCAAAAAGGATGAGATACGCGACCTGTAAAAAGGTGCATTTTTCTGCGAGTTGCTCGACGGGGTAACCGCGGTATTCAAGAATTCCCTTGTCCCCATCGATGAAGGTGATCGCGCTTTTCGTAGACGCGGTGTTCATCAACGCCGGGTCGTAGGTCATCAGCCCAAAATCGTCCGCGTCCGTTTTGATCTGGCGCAAATCCATCGCGCGTACCGTCCCGTTCTCAATTGGCAAGGCGTACGATTTGCCGGTGCGATCGTCCTTAATCGTTAAGCTTTGTTTAGACATTTTCTTCGCTGTCACCTGAATCAATACTGCTGAATTCAAAGGCCGCAATTGCCATGGTCCAAATGCCTGCGCCGCGTGAGCTTCACTGTTAGGTCATGATTGACGGTCGGCGCCAAGATATTGATATGTCCCAACACCTGTGTCGTGGAGTCAAACGATCCGAAGTGAATTCGTGCCGATGTGAATCGACGCTTGCCGTGCTGCAGCAACAGCTTAAGCCAGCGAAAGGACTATCACGCGCCAGGATTCGTTAGTCGTGACCTGGAAAAGTTTCGCAATGATCGAAACCAAACTGTATCGCCGTGGTCGCCCTGTCCCTCTGGCACCTGCGTTTTGGCGTGTCGACCCCAATCTGACGTAAGCGAACGACCAGCGCTTACCTCTTTCTTGAATTCACCCTGACATTCCGCTGGACGTAACGTTTTGATTCTTTTGGCTCGATGAGTTCGCGTCGGCTGTTTCGCAATTTAGCCTCCGTGTTGCCACACCTCATTTCCTCCCTGAATGGGAGTCGTTCTCATCGCCTGCACCGGTTAAAGAATTACCTGAGACCGGTTCGAGCTGCAGGAAAAGAAGTCGTCGTGCTGGTATAGCAGCGCTCATCCGCGTTGCCCACCATTTTTAATGAAACTGATGTCTCCGCTGCGTTCGAGTCGCGCAATTTGAATTTTTGATAGGTCCTCCGTTTTCGCATCAAGTCGCATATCTTCTTCCAGATCATGTTTGGAGATGTGCTCCCATCGC
>DATDFM010000003.1:0-2904 GCA_036522635.1 Candidatus Udaeobacter sp.
AGGCGCCGGTTCTCTGCGCGTTGGAAATTAGCAAAGCCCTGAAAAGTTATCCCGAACTGAAGGTCCGCATGGGCATCCATAGCGGCCCGGTTAACGAGATCACCGACTTGAATGAACAGGCTAACATCGCTGGTGTTGGAATTAACATGGCCCAACGCGTGATGGATTGCGGCGATGCGGGCCACATTTTGCTCTCCAAACGGGTCGCAGATGATCTCGAGCAATATCCACAGTGGCGTTCGCACCTGGCCGACCTTGGCGAATGCGAAGTGAAACATGGCACGCGGGTGTCAGTTGTTAATCTATACACCGAGGACGCCGGAAATCGTCAGCCGCCGGAAAAATTCCGAACTGTAGAGGCAGGTTCTAACCGCAGTGTTGGTGTGCCGTCCGCGGGACACCGAACCAAAGGAAAATATTTCGTAGCCGGTGCTCTCATCGTTGCTGCGTTGATCGTTGCGGCCGGTTTTCTGGTGTTTCAGGTGGTAGGGCGCGACCACAGTTCATCCGCCGCGGCCGGGGCACGGCGCTCTGATGAACAAACCCTGCAGAACCGACGGCCCACAGGTCCGTCCCTGCCAATTCCCACAAAAAGCATTGCAGTCTTACCGTTCGACAATCTAAGTCGCGATCCCGATAACGCCTACTTTTGCGAAGGCGTGCAGGACGAGATTCTCACTCGCCTCGCAAAGGTCGCAGACTTGAAAGTCATTTCGCGTACATCGACGCAGCATTTCAAGAGCACGCCCGATAATCTGACTCAGATCGCGAAGCAGCTGGGCGTTGCACACATTCTGGAAGGCAGCGTGCAAAAAGCAGGAGATCAGGTGCGCGTAAATGTGCAATTGGTCAACGGACTCAATGATGCGCACCTGTGGGCCGATACCTACGATCGTAAGCTAAACGACATATTCGCTGTCGAGAGTGAAATAGCGAAAACCATCGCCGACACATTGCAAGCGAAGCTGAGTGGCTCCGAGCAGCAGGCAATTGCGGCACGACCCACCGAGAATGCCGAAGCGCACCAGCTATATTTGAAGGGACGATTCTTTTGGAACAAGCGCACCGGTAACGATCTGAAGAAGTCGATCGATTACTTTCAGCAAGCCATCGCGATCGACCCGAACTACGCGCTCGGCTATGCCGGCCTCGCCGATGCTTATGTATTCCTCCCGGGCTACACCGCGGGAGCACCGCGAGATTGCTACCCGAAGGCCATGGCGGCGGCAAAGAAAGCGCTGGAGTTAGATGACAGCCTTGCTGAAGCGCACACGACTTTGGCGTTGGCACTTTGGTATTACGACTTCGATTTGTCGCAAGCGAACAAGGAATTTCAGCGCGCGATCGAGTTGAACCCAAATTATGCAACGGGGCACCAGCAGTACGGCAACAATACTTTGTCCGCATCAGGCCGGTTCGACGATTCAATCGCCGAGGGCAAACGAGCAGTTGACCTGGATCCTCTCTCGCTCGTGATCAACACGGATCTCGGTGTAAATTACCTTTTTGCACGCCGCTACGACGAAGCTATAACGCAACTGCGCAAAACGCTGGAAGTCGATCCTGGCTATTACTACGCCTACGTGAATCTCGGGCAGGCTTTCGTGGCGAAGCGAGCCTTCGATCAGGCGATTGAGCAGTACCAGAAGGCGCGAGCATTAAACGATGATCCGTTCGTGCTCGGGCTGCTCGGTCACGCTTACGCGTCTTCGGGCAACAAGAGTGAGGCATTGAAGATACTGGACCAACTGAAACAGCTGGCCAAACAACGCTACGTCTCTGCTTATAGCTTTGTCATTGTTTATGTCGGACTCGGGGAAAAAGATGAGGCGCTCAAATGGCTGGAACGATGTTATCAAGATCACGCGGGCTCTGAGATAGCGTGGATTAGAGTTGATCCGCTTGTTGATCCTCTGCGCGAGGATCCGCGCTTTGAAGCGCTCGCCGAGAAAATTGTACCCGCGCGCGAATTCCACGGTTCTTCGAAATGATGTAGGGCGTCAATTGCGTTCCGAATGTTAGTCCTCAACCCTTCCGACAAATGAAATCACCCATAATAATAGTGTTGTTAGTGGCAGCCTGTGCTACCGCCCATGCGCAGGATCCGGTAACAACTTCGCCGAAGTATTACGAGGTGCTGCTGGAAAACGACCAAGTGCGCGTGCTCGAATACCGTCTCAAACCGGGAGAAAAAGAACCGATGCATTCGCATCCCGCCAATGTCGGCTACGTCACAAGCGGTGCAAAGGCTACATTTACTTATCCGGATGGAAGAAGCGGGGACAAGGCTGCCTCCACGGGAGAAGCGATTTGGCGTGAGCCGACCACGGCCGCGGTGGAAAATATCGGCGATACGGAAACTCATGTTATAGCGGTTGATCTCAAAACCGCCAGGCGCACAGAAACATGCACTGCCGAACAAGTGCTCTGGGACCTCGAGCACGACTATTGGCGCTACGTGCAAGACAATGACTTATCGAGTTATTCAAAGTTATGGCATGAGCGCTTTCTTGGTTGGCCGTCGGTTAATGCCGCGCCTGTGCGCAAGGATCACATAACGGACTGGATCACCGCCCAAACCAGCAAAGATCTGGCTTTCAAAACGGACGAACTGAAGCCCGCCTCGATTCAAGTAACCGGAGATATGGCGATAGTATGTTACTGGATCACCTTTCGCTGGCTCGACAAGGCAGGTAAGGGAGCCGCGCAAACTATCCGTATCACACATGCATGGCACAAAACTGCGGACGGTTGGCGCATCATAGGCGGCATGTCGATGCCGGAACCCAACCCTTCGCGTTAGAAAGAAATAAGCCTGCCAGAATAGATGAACGGGAAGCCTTCCTTTTTTGCCGAACTAAAGCGGCGCAACGTTTACAAAGTAGCGGTCGCATATGCAGTCGT
>DATDFM010000004.1:0-4902 GCA_036522635.1 Candidatus Udaeobacter sp.
GGCTTGAGCGCGTCAAACTGGCGATTCAAGATTTGATCGACGAACTGCAAGGTGACCGCGTTGGTTTGATTGCCTTTGCCGGACGCTCATTTTTACAAGCGCCGCTTACGATCGATTACGACGCGGTGATTGAAGCCGTCAACGATCTCGACACTAAAACAATCCCCGAAGGCGGTACCAATATCTCGAGCGCTATTACGCTCGCCACCCAGAGCTTTGGCAAAAGCGCCATGGGAAATCGTGCGCTGATCATCTTCACCGACGGTGAAGAATTAAGCGGCGATGCGGTGAAAACCGCGAAAGCTGCAGCCGACGCCGGGGTGCGAATTTTTACGATCGGCGTTGGGACACCACAAGGTTCGCTGATTCCCATAACTGGTGACGACGGCGAGACAAGCTTCGTGAAAGATTCAGCCGGGGCAGTTGTGAAATCAAAACTGGACGACAAACGTTTGCGCGAAATCGCCGAAGCGACGGGTGGATTTTATCTCCATTTGGAAAACGGACCGCGCATGATGCAGCAGATCCAAGCCGAAGGTTTGGCAAAAATGCAGGCTGCTGAGATGGACGTCCGACTGTCGCGCCGGCCAATCGAACGGTACGAGTGGCCACTCGGCGCCGCGCTGATTGCTCTTGCGCTGTCGATCCTGATTCCTGAGCGGAAACGCGTGCGAGCCCGAGCCCGGGTTCCGGCGCCTGCCCGCAACCTTCCCCATAACCTGACAAGTGGTCCAGCCAAAGCTGCGGGCGCTGCCGCAGCCATCCTGATGTTACTGTGTTCATCATCTGCGTTCGCGACAGCACCGGGTATCAATGCGTACCAACAAGGTAAATTCGAAGATGCATACAAGGAATTTCAGGACACGCTGAAGTCGCATCCGCAATCCCGAGCGGAAGAGAAGCTCCAGTTCGATTCAGGAACCGCTGCTTACAAATTGAAGGATTACAATAAAGCGTTGGAATCCTTCAGTCAGGCATTGCTCACCCCTGATACCGGTTTGCAAACCAAGGGCCATTACAATCTCGGCAACACGTTGTACCAACGCGGCGAGATGGAAAAAGCGGACGACAAGAAGCTGAGCGATTGGACGAATGCACTCGATCATTACGAGCAAACTTTGAAACTCGATCCGCAAAACAAAGAGGCAAAAGACAATTACGAATACGTCAAAAAGAAGATCGAAGAGCTAAAAAACAAAAAACAGCAGCAACAACCCTCCCCTTCTCCGACCCCACCGCAACAGAACAAGCAGAACAAACAAAACAAGCAAGATCAGCAGCAAAAACAGCAGAACCAACAGAATCAGGACCAACAGCAACAACAACAGAAAGATCAGCAGCAGAAAGACCAGAAAGATCAGCAACAGCAGCAGCAACAGCAACAGCAGCAGCAACAGCAGCAGAACCAAAACCAGCAGGATCAAAAGGATCAGAAGCAGGCACAAAATCAGCAGTCACAGAACAAATCCGGGAACGACAAAGACCAAAAAGATCAAAAAAACCAACAACAACAGAAAGATCAGCAACAGGCCAAAAACGAGCCGCAAAAGAAACAGCAACAGCAAAAGCCCGGCGAAAGTCCATCTCCCTCGCCAGGCGCAGAAAAGCAGCAGGATAATCAGCCTTCTCCGTCGCCAGGCCAAGGACAGCCGGAACAATCACCAAGTCCCGGCGAAGGACAAAACGAAAAGCCCTCGCCATCGCCGGGAGAGGGCGATGAGGAGAACGCTTCCCCTACCCCCGCGGAATCGCCGCAAAAGAAATTCGCCGGCGAAGTCAAAGGCGCTGCGGGAGATAGCTCACAGAAGCCGGCCGACAAAAACGAGCAAATGGCCGCGGAGGCTGACCAAGAGAAAGAAGGCCAAATGAGCGAACGCCAGGCGTTAGCGCTGCTTGAATCGATGAAAGATGAAGAGGCGAGAGTCAGACTTGATGAACGCAAAGTAAAGCGTCATGTCTATAACGACTGGTAGAGTTGATCGTGGAATAGTTGATGGAGGTCTCATGCGTTGCCGAATCTTACTCGCACTACTGGCTATAGCTGGGGTCGCACAGATCGCTCGTGCTGATTCGCCGAGCGTCACCGCAGTCCTTAGCAACTCGGAGGCAACTGTTGGCGACACGGTGGAGCTCCAAATCAAAGTGACGGGTCCCGGCGACGCGCGACCGCCGGAAGAGATTTCAGTCGACGGCTTGGAGATTCATTCCACTGGAACGTCCCGACAATTCGAAATACACAATTTCTCGACGAGCTCGAGCGTGACTTACAATTACACGATCCTGCCGCTGAAAGCAGGACGATTCACGATTCCAGCGCAAACAGTCCTTGCCGGCGGGAAGATTCTCAGGACACCGGAACTTTCATTAAACGTCGCGGATGCGCCCAATCAACAGACGACGACGCAGCCTGGACGTAGCGCTCAGGGGACTCAGAGGACTCAGAGTCACTCCACGAATGCGCGTGACCTGGTTTTCGCGGAATTGATCATACCGAAGAAGGCCGCATATGTGGGCGAGATTGTTCCCGTGCAGATTCGGATGGGTTTTGACGCGCGTGTTCAACCCCGGCTAACCGAGCCGCCTGACATCACCGGGCAAGGCTTTACCGCCCAGAAATTGCAGCAGTCCTCGCAAAATCTGGAAACAATTAATGGCAGACCTTTCGACGTAGTGACGTTTAAAACTGCGATCACCGCAGCGCGAGCGGGGAAATTTGAAATCGGGCCGGTCAAAGCAAAGGCTCAAGTGGTCGTTCCCAGAAGAAGAAATGCGCCGCGTTCGCGTTCGCCTTTCGATCTTTTCGATCTCGACGATCCTTTTTCCGATCCGTTTTTCTCGAACCCATTTGCTCAGTTTGGCGAACGCCGCGAAGTCCAGGTTACCAGTGAACCTGTATCGCTCGAAGTAAAACCGCTGCCGCCAAATGCCCCTCCGAGTTTCTCGGGAGCAATTGGAAGCTTCACCATGGCAAGCGATGCCAAGCCGAAGAGCGTGGAAGTAGGTGATCCGATCACGGTCACAACAACGATTTCGGGTCGCGGCAATTTCGATCGGGTGAATGCACCGTTGCTCGAAGATGACCGCGGCTGGCATAAATATCCACCGTCTTCCAAGTTCAAGCAGGATGACGAAGTTGGTATCAGCGGAACGAAAACTTTCGAGATGGTAGTTTCGCCTAACGAGAACAAGCAAAACCTGCCGCTGCTCGCATTTACCTATTTCGATCCGGCGAAAGAGCAGTATGTGACGTTGCGCAGTGAACAGACTCCAATCACCGTCCAGGGTGGTGCAGCTGCTCCGGCGGTGGCGGCTCAACCGCCGTCTTCCTCGCCGGCCACAGCAGCGCGGGCACATGGCGCGGTTTCAAATCCAACCAAGCCGCAGGACATTCTATACCAACTGACGGAACCATCCCGAACGGTGGCATCATTCGAGCCGCTTTACACGCGTCGTGGTTTTTGGGCGGCCCAGTCGTTACCGCTGGCGGCGCTGTTCGTGTTTGCGGGATGGAAGATTCGCCGAAGGAGACTAGACGATCGCGAGGCGCGCCGCATCGGCGCGTTGCAGCATGAAACAGCCGTGCTGATGCACAAGTTGCGTCGCGATGATGTGTCGCCGCAGGAATATTATGCCGAAGCCTCGCGTGTGGTTCGATTGAAAGCAGCACTCGCCTCGCGCAGCGGTACCGTCGACCCAAACGTCGTCGACGCGGAAACTGCGGCGGAAACTTTCAAGCTCGACACCGATTCGCGCGACCGGCTTCGCCGGCTATTCGAGCAAAACGACGAGTGGCAATACAGCGGAACACACAACGGTCCGGGAAAAATCTCTCCGGAAAACCGGCGGGATGTACTGGAGCTGATTGAAAATTTGAAATGATGGATACGGGCAAAAATAGTAGCGCAAGCGTCCCCGCTTGCGAAATCCGTCCGAGATGCAAGCGAGGACGCTTGCGCTACATTACTTGCGCGGTTCTTTGCTTGTTCATCGCTACCTCCGCGTTTGCGCAAGCTGAATTTGCAAAAGCTAACCAGGAATTCGCGCAGGGTCATTTCAAGGAAGCAATCGCCGGCTACGAGGCGTTGGTTCGCGCGGGTCAGTGGAACGCGAATTTGTTTTATGATCTCGGTAACGCCTATTTCCGGACGCGCGATTTTGGCCGCGCGATTCTGAACTATGAACGCGCTCTGGCCCTGGACAATCATCACCCGGAAGCAACGGCCAATTTGCAGATCGCCCGTGACGAAGCGCGGGCGCTGGAGCTGCAACCGACTAAACTCGAGCGTTACCTCCAATTCGCGAGCATCAATCAGTTCGCTATTGCGGCCGCGGTTGCTCTTTGGTTGGGGATTTTTGGAATTGCGGCCTTGATTTTCGCCCGCCGCCGATCCACTGCGCTGTTGTCGGTATCCATATTGTGCCTGTTAGTTTCGGGTCTGGCTATCTGGGCGATTTACACGCTCGACAATGGGAGCGAAGGGCGCGGGCTCGCCATCGTGACAGGCAATGACGTCCAAGCGCGTCTTGCTACAGCCGACACGGCAAACAGCGTGCTGGCGTTGCCGCCCGGCAGCGAAATTAAAATTCTAAGCACCCGCGGCGATTGGATGTACGCAGCGCTGCCGAATGATCTACGCGGCTGGATTCAGAGCAAAAACGCCGAGGCAGTACGCCTGTAAAATTTTCCGGGGAGCGCGCGCGCCTCGCGTGCTATGATTGGCGCCTCGCCAATCGACGAGAGTTACCATATCCATCCAGAAGCGGCATGCGTTCACAAGGTCTGCCGCGAGGGCGCGGCAGACGACACGCGAGGCGCGTGCGCTCCCCGGAAATTTTACAGCCGTACTGCCTCGGCGTTTTTGCTCTGAATCCAGCCGCGTAGATCATTCGGCAGCGCTGCGT
>DATDFM010000005.1:0-9382 GCA_036522635.1 Candidatus Udaeobacter sp.
TACGCTATTGGTAAACGCAACACGCCAATGGTGGTCAGCTTTCTCGCGATCGGCGCGAATCTATTTCTCAACTGGTTGTTCACGTTTCGACTGGGATGGGGACATCGCGGACTTGCGTTCTCAACGGTCCTCGTTGCGACGATCAATTTTCTTTTGCTCTACACGCTGATGCGGCGGCACACGCGCCGGCTTGAAACGCGACAGATGCTGATCGCGCTTGGAAAAATTTGTGTGGCCGGCGCGCTGCTGGCGTTGATCTGTTGGGCGGCCAATTATCTTTGGCTGGATGCCTGGTCGGACATGCGGTTCTTACAAAGATTGGCGATACTGCTCGTGACGATCGTGGTTGCCGGAGCCGGCTTTTTCGCCGCGGCGTTTGTTCTGCGCATCAGCGAGGTGCAGGACATCATTGATGTGTTCCGGCGCAAAGTCGGCAAGTTGTAGAGGCGTTCTGAATCGCGGGTTCAGAGCTGATGTTTTTCATTTTTCAACCCATGGGGCGTTGCCCCCGACTGGAAGTGAGCCCGCGCCTTTGGCGCTAGCCGGCTCAGAATTGTAGCGCCTTCACGGCAAACGCCTCGGGCCTATTCGCGTTTAGCGCCAAAGGCGCGTCGTCAATGTGGAGCCTGGGGCAAACGCCCCAGGTATTCGGTGGTAGCTCGGAATAAGCGCTGAAGGCGCAATTCAATCGACGGCGCTATCCTCAATCCCAGAGATAACGCTCGTCAAAATTGACGGCGTGTTTGAGCAACAACTCGCGATATTCTTCCTGAAAGGTGTGAGTACGATGGTGGGCTTTTTGCCCGTCCACGTATCGCAGCACAGCGTCGAGCTGACTCGGGCTAACTGAAAATGCGCCATAGCCGCGCTGCCAGGCGAACGTGCGATGTCGCATATTGAGCGTTTTGATCCATTTTGAGGACGTTTTCTTAATCTGCTCGATGAGCTGAGCGGGAGAAACAGTGCGTGGCAGGGTCGTGATTATGTGAACGTGATCGGCAACACCGCCGACGTTCACAAACTCGGCGCCAAGGTTGCGACAGATTGTTGCGAGATATGCATGCATGCGCGGCCGCACGGCTGAATCGAGCCAGGGTTCACGATTTTTCGTGCTAAAGATGACGTGAAGGACGATTTTGCTGAGGGATTGCGGCATGGCAGAAAATCATGATCCGATTTAGACAGGAAGTGAATCGCGCTTTCAGCGCTAATTGCTTCTTATCTTTTTCGAATCCTGGGGCGTTGCCCCAGGCTGGCAAACGGTATCGCGCCGTTGGCGCTCGTGACATGAGAATTGGGAGGCCCGCTGCACACATTACACGTTGAAGCATAAGGCAAACGTCCAACGCTCAACCTCCAACACCAACGCTAAACTTTCTGAATGCGACGCTCGGCGTAGAGCGTTTGTGTCAAACGCCGCCTGAAATTTACAAGAGAAAGGCGCTTGGTACAAGCGCCTCTACAACAAGCGCCCTCTACTATCCCAGCGCCTGGTCGAGATCCTCGATCAGATCATCGGCGTTTTCGAGGCCGATGGATATGCGGAGCAAGCCTGCGGGCGACGTCGTGCCCGGGCCTTCGATGGATGCGCGATGTTCTATCAAGCTTTCCACGCCGCCGAGGCTCGTCGCGCGAATAAAGATTTTGGTTTTTGCCGCGACTGACATTGCCGCGTCGTAGCCGTCTCTTACTTCAAGCGACAGCATGCCGCCAAACCCGGACATTTGTCCGGCCGCGATTTTGTATCCGGGGTGCGATTTCAACCCGGGATAAAACACGCGCGCCACTTTCGGATGTCGCGCCAGGAACTCCGCGACTTTCATCGCGTTTTCCGAATGGGCACGCATCCGCCATGGCAATGTGCGCATTCCACGCAGAATGAGCCAGCAATCGAAAGGCGAGGGGACAGCGCCGCCTTCGTATTGAATGCTGCGAATCCGCTGAAAAAATTCATTATCCTTTTTGGCGACGACAATTCCTCCGAGGACATCACAATGCCCACCGAAATATTTCGTCGTGGAATGCAGGATCAGATCGGCGCCGAGATCGAATGGTCTTTGGATCACCGGCGCCCATGTGTTGTCACAAACGAAAATCGCCCCGGCTTCATGCGCGATTTCAGCGAGCGCGGCGAGATCGACAATTTTCAGCAACGGATTGGAAGGCGTTTCGGCCCAGGCCAGTTTTGTATTTGGTCGCACCGCTTTCTTCACCGCGGCGAGATCGCTCATGTCGACGAAATCAACCTGAAGTCCCCAGCGCACAAAGATTTCGCGGATTAATCGCGAAGTGCCGTAGTACGCATCGGTGTGCGCGAGCGCGTGATCGCCGGGAGATAATGCCTGCAAAATCGACATAGTCGCGCCCGTGCCCGAGGCGAATGCCGCGGCCGATTCGCCGGATTCGAGCATGGATACGCCGCGCTCGAGAGTTTTCCGATTTGGATTGTCGTTGCGGGTGTACATGAACCCGCGCGAGTACGTGCCTTCGATGTCGCGCTCGAAGGTCGTGGAGAGATAAATGGGCGCTGCCACCGCCCCGGTTGCGGGATCCACTTCGTGTCCTGCGTGAACGGCCACAGTTTCGATTTTCATTTGTGGACATTAGCTACGTTCCCGCGCTCTTGTCGATATTGTAGCGTCCAGTGTTTGGGGAGCGCACGCGCCTCGCGTGCTGGTTTTGGCGGGCCGCCAAAACGATCTTTATCTTAGAAGTTCTTCCAAGAGCGGTGGAAAAATTCGCGATGGGCGAGGGCGTCAATCGCAACACGCGAAGGCGCGTGCGCTCCCCAAGAAGTTTACCAGTTGACGACGCCTCGTGCTTACCGCACATAGCACCTTTCCCATGGACACCCAGAGTTCCGCTGACGCATCGACGCACACGATTTATGACGACGAAGTCTTTCAGATGGCTTGCGAGCAATTTCGCGTCATCGCCGACTATCTAAACATCGACAAAAGCGATCGCGAATGGGCCACATATCCGAAGCGGGCGATTGCGGTAACGCTCCCCGTGCACATGGACGACGGAAGCACCATGGCCTTTCAAGGCTACCGGGTGCAACATCACATTGCGCTCGGCCCGACCAAGGGCGGCACTCGGTTCGCACCTTCGCTCTCAATGGGCGAAACGGCGGCGCTGGCGATGTGGATGAGCTGGAAATGTGCGCTCGCGCAGTTGCCTTACGGCGGCGCCAAGGGCGGCGTAGCGGTTGATCCTACCAAAATATCGCGAACGGAGCTTGAGGCAGTGTCGCGCCGTTACATGCAGGAAATGATTCCATTTGTTGGTCCGCACACCGACATCATGGGCCCGGATATGGGCACCAATGAACAGGTGATGGCGTGGTTCATGGACACTTACTCGGTCTACATGGGTTATGCCGTGAACGAAATCGTTACCGGCAAACCGGTCGCGATCGGCGGGACCGAAGGCCGGCGTGAAGCGACCGGTCGCGGCGTCGTGTATCTCGTCGAGCGCGCCATGAACATGTTGAAGATGGATCCCGAAAAATGCACCGCGATTGTGCAAGGATTCGGCAACGTCGGTTCAGTGGCTGCTCTTTCACTGGCCTACAAGAGTGGCGTCAAAGTCGTGGGGATCAGCGATCACACCGCGGCGATTTACAATCCGAAAGGAATTGATGTTAAAGCCGCCGAGCAACACATGATCAAGAAAGGGAATCTGCGCGCGTTTGCGCAGGATGATCATGTGAATCCTAACGAGTTTCTAACGCTGCCATGCGATATTCTTGCACCGTGCGCGGTCGATCGCGTCATTACCGGTAAGAATGCAGGCCAACTCAAGTGCCGCATACTTGCCGAGGGCGCCAACGGCCCGACCACGCCCGATGCGGATCTCGTTCTCGACCAACGCTGGGACGAAGTTTTCGTGATCCCGGATATTCTCTGTAACGCCGGCGGCGTCATCGTTTCGTACTTTGAATGGGTGCAGGGTCTCCAGGCGTTTCTCTGGTCCGAAAGCGAAGTGACTGACAAGCTTTTCCGTATTCTCGAGCATTCGTTTGCGCAGGTAATCAGACGCGCGAAGGATCATAAGGTGTCTCATCGCACAGCGGCGATGGCGATCGGCGTTGAACGCGTAATTAAAGCCAAACAAGTGCGCGGCTTATTCCCATGAGCTTTGGACTGCGGCGACGTGTCGCCGCTTTTAGAGCGTGGGCGTTTCCGTGTACTCCCAAATTCAGATTTTCAGAAACAGCGCATAGCGGCGTGGTTACTGCGGCCCGCGTTGTTGTAGAAACATGATGAAGTTTTCACACACAGAGGAAACCCGGGACGGTCAGCATCTGGACGTTCTTACTGATGAAGAGAACGGGCTTCGCATTGTCGTGTCCCGTCTCGGTGCGGAACTGATCAGCATGGCGCGAATGAATGAGGCCGGCGCCTGGATCGGTTTTCTTTATCGTGACGGCGATTTATCGGTGCCGGATCAAGGCTGGGCAAATCACGCCACAGTCATGGGTTATTATCTTCATCGGCTGAAGAATGGCCGCAGTCTTTACCGCGGACACGAGATCAAAGGCGGAAACCATGGATTTCTTCGGTCGAAAACGTGGCATCTTGTCGAATCTTCCGTCGAGGGCAGCAGCGCCTGGTTAAAATATCAAATTACTCCCGATGATTTTTCGCCAATCGAATATCCTCTGAAGGTAAGCGTGAATTTAGTTTATCAGATTGATGTCAATGGCGTGGGCGTGCTCTTCGAGTTTCGAAACCACGAACCGGAATTGACGGCGCACGTCTCATTCGGATTGCATCCAGGTTTCAGCGCCACTTCTTTCGAAAGTTTTCATCTGCAGATGCCGCGGGGTTGTTATCGCCGATATTTTTCACCGGGCAATTTTTTGTCGGGGGAAACACGCGACGTCGAATTTCAGGGTGGCGAAATGCCGTTTGCAAAAGATGAATTGACTGGTTCGATCATTCTTGAGCTGGTGACCGTTCCGCGGCCGCAATTTTCATTTGTCGATCCGGAGAGCGGACGTTGGGTGATAATGAACCTTGCCGGTGTTCCTTACATCACCTTGTGGTCCAATGGTGATCCGTTTCTGTGCGTCGAGCCCTGTTGGGGTTTGACCGACGCTCACGAGCAACGGCCCTTCGAAAAGAAGCAAGGGATTCAAACTATTCGACCCGGCGGCGAATTGCACGCGTCATTCAGCATGATGCCTCAATTTGCATCATGCGATTAAAGCTTTGCGCTATCATGTAGAGTAATTCCTGTAGCCACGGCGCTATGCGCCGTCGTGACCGAATGAACACGTCAAACCGGGGACGCCCCACACGGGAGTGGCTACAGCACCAGGATTCCGACTGCTCAATCAGAGGATAAAGGGAATGATGCGTTTGGCGCGTTGTCGATACGCCGCATAGCGCTCGGGGAATTGTTGCAGCATCAATTGTTCTTCGTCGCGAAGTTTGATCCAGAAACTGAGGAATATCAGGAGTGTGCCCACAAACCCGGCCAAGTGCCCTAGCCCGATCGCAGTCGCAAAGTACATGGTGAGGATGCCGGTGTAGATGGGATGACGGACGAATCGGTACGGCCCGCGCTCAACGAGTTCGTGTTCTTCTTTCAGTGTTACGACACCGCTCCAGTTGCGTCCGAGCGTAAATCTGGCCCAAAGTGCGACGGCCAAACCGATGACAGACAAAACTCCAGCCGCCCATATGACCGGCGCTACATTGGGAACGACGCGCGAATTGAGCGGGTACGGCAATCGTCCATAGAAGAGAAGGAAAAAAGCGATCACCAGCAATACCCAGTAACGCAGCCGTTGCGCCTGGGTTTCACGATACACTGTGCGCTTGGTCGATACTGCAGCGACGGCCCAGGTCGCGACAAAGACGACCCAGCAACCAGTGATAATAATCCGGACTAACGAATGCGGTTGCATCCAATCAATAGTTTACTTAAAAATGTTCGTGTCCACCCCATCGGTCGTAGGCTTTCGAACTGCGCTGCCGGACGAAGGTTGGCGAAGGCCGATTCGTGGTTGAATATCCCTACTCATGGCTGTTCCGGCTTCGCTCCGCGCTCTTCTTAATCAGGCAATTGATTATGCGGGAATGTTCCCGCCGTGCGGTTTGGCGCTCGAGCCCGCTTTGCGGAACCAGGCGAAGTATGTGCGTTCTTCCGAGGTGTGGATGCTGAACGGATTTGTTCTGCCGGTCGAACAACTCGATGCCGCAACACAATTCTTGTCGGAGTTCGATTCTCAGCATCCGCTCCGCGTGGCAGCTCTGGGGCCGAAAACCACAGAAGCGGATGCTTTTTTCGATGGTGTCGCAAACGCGGCTGCAGCGATTCGTTCTTTCTCGAAAGGAGTCGATGTCGGGTCAATCAGTCATCTTGAGATGTTTTTACCGGATGACCTTGATTCTGCTTCTCTCAAAGAAGCGAGCGTGATTTTGGGTGATTTGCCAGTGTTTTGGGAAGCGCCGCCCGAGAGAGCAGAACAAACCATTGCATTAATTGCCGGGCACAACGCCGACGAAGAGATGGCAACCTTCGGCTACAAGTTGCGAACCGGCGGAGTCACGGCCGATGCTTTTCCGACTTCAGCGCAGATCGCATCCGCGCTGGTAACAGCGGCTCAAAATCAGCTGCCGACCAAGTTTACTGCCGGGCTGCATCACCCTATCCGGCAATTTCGGGACGAAGTGAAAACAAAGATGCACGGATTTCTCAATGTTTTGGGAGGCGCGGTGCTTGCGGCGGAACATCATTGGAATACCGATCAAGTCGTGACGATGCTCGAGGACGAAGATCCGCGCTCGTTCTTGTTTACCGACGATTTGTTTTCCTGGCGCGACTGGAAAATCGATACGGAATGCCTGCAAGATTGTCGGAAATTGGTGAGGTCTTTCGGCAGTTGCAGCTTCGATGAGCCACGCGACGATTTGCGCGCCCTGAATTTGTTGTAGGGGCGTCTGTATCAACTGCCGCAGGTTGGCGTTTTACAGAAACGCCCTACAATTCCCAAAATGCCACTGAAATCATTCATCGACGTTTCGCCGGATTCGCATTTTCCGATACAAAATCTTCCGTTTGGCATCTTTCAACCAAAAGGAGGTAAACCGCGCGTTGGAGTCGCCATATGCGATTTGGTAGCCGACCTCTCGGTTCTCGAAGAGCTCGGCCATTTCCGCTCACCGGAATTTCGAGGCCGAAAAGCGTTTTCAGAGGACTCATTAAATGCGTTTCTTGCGCTTGGTCGTCCGGCCTGGCGCAAAGCGCGTGCAGTTCTTGAACGCCTTCTGTCGTCCAAAACGCCAATTCTCCGAGACAACGCGAGGCTGCGGGCGCGGGTCTTTCATCCGCAGGAGAAAGTCACGATGAAATTGCCGGTGCGCATTGGAAATTACACCGACTTCTATTCGTCATATCATCATGCGCATAATGTCGGCACGATGCTGCGCGGTCCTGAAAACGCGCTGATGCCGAACTGGAAATGGTTGCCGGTGGCATATCACGGGCGCGCCAGTTCTGTCATCGCCAGCGGCACGGACGTGCGCCGGCCAAGCGGTCAGACCAGGGCGCCGGATGCAGCGGCACCGACATTCGGCCCCAGCAAGAGTCTCGATTACGAATTGGAAATGGCGTTTCTGATCGGACCAGGTAACTCGTTAGGCGATCCCGTGCCGATTGGGCGCGCGACCGATCACATTTTCGGACTGGTCCTGATGAACGACTGGAGCGCGCGCGATATTCAGGGCTGGGAGTATCAGCCGCTGGGTCCATTCCTGGCAAAGAATTTCGGAACGAGCATTTCGCCATGGGTGGTGACGCTCGAAGCGCTCGAAGCATTTAAGAAACCGCTCCCTCGGCAGGATCCACGGCCGCTCCCGTATTTGCGCGCGAAAGATGATTTCACGTTCGACATCGAGCTCGAAGCGCGGTTGCAAACATCGTCGATGAAGGCACCACATGTGATCACGCAAACAAATTTCCAAAATCTGTACTGGAGCATTTCGCAGCAACTCGCCCATCACACTGTGAACGGCTGCAATCTTCAGCCGGGCGACTTACTCGCAAGCGGCACCATCAGCGGACCAACTGAAGAATCGCGCGGTTGCATGTTGGAGTTGACCTGGCGCGGCGCAAATCCCTTGAAGCTGCCGAACGGCGAAACACGCAAATGGCTCGAAGATGGCGATTGCCTAACGATCACAGGGTGGTGCCAGGGCGATGGCTATCGTGTCGGCTTCGGCGAAGTCAGCGGACGTATTGTGCCGGCTGAGTGAGAGGTGGATCGAGCTCTCCGAGCTGGATGAGTAATGTTCGCTGAAGACGCAAAATAATTGGCGGCAGGGCCGCCGCATGTTTAGGCAACGCGCCCGGAGGTCGCGTTCCACCTGTGGACGGAAGGTGGATCGAGCTCTCCGAGCTCGATGAGTAATGTTCGCTGAAGGCGCAAAATAATTGGCGGCAGGGCTGCCGCAAGTCTTAGCCAACGCGTTGAGGACAACGCGTTCCACCTACTTACTCCCAGGCTTAACAGCGGGGATTTTAAGGAGATCGGGCGGAAGCTTGTCGGCGGGAAAGTTCTCAACATTCATTTCGACCAGGCTCACAAAAGGACAGCCGAAATTCGGTTTGTTTGCACCGCTACGATCCACAATCACGCCGACAGCGGACACCACGCCGCCGTGCGCGTGGACGATATCAATCGTCTCCTGCACGCGTCCTCCGCGCGTGACAACGTCTTCCACGACAACAAATTTTTCGTTAAGCGAAATTTGAAAACCGCGGCGCAAAACGAGTTTGCCTTCCTCCTTCTCGGCGAAAATGTGGCGTTTGCCTAACGACCGGCCGACTTCCTGGCCAACAATGATGCCGCCGAGGGCGGGGGAGATAACTGTGGCGCAATCGAACTGGCGCACTTTATCGGCAAGCCTACCACACACATTTGCGGCGATGTCGGTGTACTGAAGAAGGATCGCGCATTGGAAATACTCGCGGCTATGCAGACCCGAGCGCAAAACAAAGTGGCCGTCGAGCAGCGCGCCGGTTTTGCGGAAAAGTGCTAACAAGTCTTCGCTCATTTGGGGAGCGCACGCCACTGGCGTGCTGTTTTCGGCGGGTCGCCGAAAAATCTGGCACCACGCGCGATGCGGTTAGCGATTGAAGAACAACGCATTAGTCCAGATTGCGTGGCAGAACCGTTCGGCGAGCCGTCGAACGGAGGACGCGAGCCCCGTGCGCTCCCCAGAACCGAAATTCTACCCTGACGTATCATAGACGGTTTGGTCTGCCTCCGCTGCGGCGGCAATTACCTCGATCTCCACATTGGTTCCTTTCGGCAACGCGGAAACCTGCACCGTTGAACGGGCAGGGGGATCTTGTTTGAAGTACG
>DATDFM010000006.1:0-13325 GCA_036522635.1 Candidatus Udaeobacter sp.
CACCCTGCTGAGCTCATTTCATTGCCTGCGAGACGTGTAGCTCCGTTGGGAGCGCAATGTCTATAGTCTCGTTAAGCACGCATAGCCGAAGCTCCGTAGGAGCGGCATGTTTCAAAACTCCGAAATTGCCGTCACTTCAGCGCAAATTCGGACAGGTAATAGAGTGCAACCGAGCCGACAATTTGCAGGCTCTGCGCACTGATTTTGTCCATCGTATCGTCTGCGGTGTGCCACCACGGATAATCGAAATCGATGATGTCGATCGTCGGAATCCCTATCGCATTCAGCGGCGTGTGATCGTCAATCATATCTCGATCCAGATAGCTGAAATATTTCCGGAGATTCAAAGCGTCGGCCGCAGCAAAGATATCGCGCGCCATCGCCGCCGGCGAATCTGCGGGAAATGTGACGTTGAGGGAGCGATCACCCACCATGTCAAACAGGATTCCTGCACGAAACTGTTTCCCATTCTCGCTCTCAAGTTGCTTGGTAAAGTAGCGGCTCCCGTACAGACCATCCTTCTCAGAAAAATTTTCGTATGCCTCTTCGCCATCGAAGAACACCAGCTCAACCTTTCCGGCAACGCTCGCGTGCTGCCCGAGCACTCTAGCCAGTTCCAACAGCAAACCTGTGCTTGACCCACCGTCGTTCGCTCCGACAAACCGGATGGTATCGAATAATTTCGTGTCGTAATGCGAGCAGAATAAGAAAGACGGCGATTCCGTTTTTGTGTGGCCTCCGAACCGAGCGATCAGATTTACAAAGTGGATTTTACCCCGTGGAGTGTCGTCCGCGAAGGATTGGCGCGTTACCTGCCACCCCGAGTGCCGCAGTTGCTCCTCTATATAGCCTCTGACCTTCTCGATTGCCTCCGACCCGGCTGGGTGCGGCCCCAGATCAACAAGGCGTTGAACGTGAGCGAGGGCTTTCTCTCCTGAGAATTCCTCCCAAATTTTGGTGTCCGTGGCACATGATTCATGCACAAAAACAATCCACGTTAAGGCCAGAAGGAGTAAGAGAGTGCTGGAGTAATGAAGCAACGTATGGCGCGGATTCATTACTCCAACTCTCCAATCAATCACTCCTGCTCCGGCAATCCCAGAGCAGTTATGATCCGTTGGAGATCGTCCGTTCCGTAGTACTCGATCTCGATTCGCCCGCGCTTTTCCCCGTGGTGAATGGCGACATGCGTGGCCAGATGTTGTTGAAGCCGGTTTTGCAGATCTTCCACTGCCGTCGCCGTAGCGTTCGCATCGGCGCCCGAGCGCCGCGACTTGCGTCGTCCACGGCCAACGCCAAGCAAGCGGGCAACCATCCGCTCCGTGGAACGCACAGATGCGTTGCGACGCAACACTGTTTCCGCCGCGAGCAATTGTTCTTCCGGCGTTTTCAACGCCAGGAGAACCTTGGCGTGTCCGACTGAAACTAAATTCTGAGCTAACCAGATCTGCACCTGCGGATGCAGATCCAAAAGTCGCACTGCATTGGCCACAGCGGCCCGGCTGCGACCGACCTTAATAGCAATATCTTCCTGTCGCATTCCAAATTCGTTAGCTAACCTCGCATAGCCCTGAGCTTCTTCGATTGGGTTGAGATCGGCGCGTTGCAAATTTTCTATCAAAGAAAGTTCGAGGACTTCCAAGTCGTTAGCGGTTCTGACAATGGCTGGAACGGTGACAAGACCAAGTTCCTGCGCGGCGCGCCACCGTCGCTCGCCGGCGATCAGTTCAAATCGCGTGCCGACTTGGCGTACGATGAGCGGCTGAATAATGCCGTGTTGCCGAATAGATTCGATCAGTTCGAGTAGCACGTCCCGCGCGAAATCCTTCCGTGGCTGTAATGTGCTCGGGACAATGCTCGTCAGTTCGATTTGGTGCACTCTCTCGCCCGCGTCTGATCCGTCCCTGGGCGTCGCGACCGCAGGAGTGCCGATCAGCGCGCCAAGACCTTTACCCAAACCTGAGCGTGCCATGCGCCTGAGGCTACCGGAACAGACTTCTGAACGCAAACAGCAAAGCACCAAAGAACTCCCCAAATCACCGGTCGCCCCAAAATTCTCGCAGTAGCTCGTTGGGTCGTTGGGCCCGAACACGATGGGTTCGTTTTCGAAAAAGAGTTAAAAAAAGTATTGACACTCAAGACGCAAATTCAGTATCACGGCGCAAGGTCCAAAACAGACAAAAGACTTTTGCCCGGTAGGGTTCTTTGTCTGTTCGGTTCCCAGTAAGAGATAAAACAATCCAAAAACACGACCGGGAAAGAGAAAGAACACATCCATGTATTCATTGAAACAAGTTAACAAGTTAGTCTCATGCGGACGAGATCCGGCTCGCTCGCTGCCGTTTTGGCGCGGGTTCCTTCTCATCCCGCTCATTCTGGTGTGCTTTGCGCTTTCGTCGCAAGCGCAGTGTCTAGACGGTTGCGACAACAACTTCGGCACCTTCCAAGGTGACAGTGCGATGATTCATAATAATGGCGCTGGAAATTCCGCGTTTGGTTGGCGATCGCTCTTTTTTAATACCGTCGGCAACTTCAACACGGCCATGGGCCCGTCGCTGATTCTCAACAATGCCGATTCCAACACGGCGGTTGGCGCGGCGGCGCTGTTGTTGAACGTCGGCTCAAATGTCGCTGGCCAAGTGAGCGGCACACGAAACACTGCTGTCGGAACCGACGCGCTTGTGTTTAATACAGGCGGACCCAACGAATTCGATGGCTCGTTCAATGGCGCCGTCGGGGCTTTTTCGCTCTTCAGCAACCAAACTGGATTCAGCAACAATGCCATGGGCGATTCCGCGCTTTTCACCAATGTTATCGGCGCGGCGAACACTGCCGTTGGCGATCTGGCGCTTGAGAATAATGACCTGAGTGGAAAGGGCAACGCGAACTTCAACACCGCCGTTGGCGCACAAGCGCTCCAAGGCGATGCCAGTGGCATGGAAGGCGATTCAAACAATGCTGTAGGCTATTCGGCAATCGCCGCTAACCAAGATGGCTTGTTCAATCAGGCGTTGGGCGCTTTCGCTCTGTCGGGCAACACGCATGGAGCTTCAAACATCGCCATCGGCGATTCGGCAGCGATTGGCAACACGGAAGGTTCCTTTAACACAGTCGTTGGCGACACCGCAGGAGGAGATCTTGTAGCAGGCACCGATAACATTTATCTCGGCGCAGGCGCCGGGACCAAAGTGGGTGACGAAACGGGGGCTATCCGCATCGGAGAGCCTGGGTTCATTAACACATGCTTTGTCCAAGGCATCTCGGGTGTGCAGAGCAGCGGCGTTCCGGTCTGCGTAGATGGAAACGGCCAACTCGGCGAATGCGGTCCATCCTCGCCTGTTTCGCAATTGAAGAGCATGACGGAAAAGCAGGCCGCAAAGATTGCTTCGCAGGAAAACCAAATTCAGACCCTGACCGCAGCGTTGAAGCAACAAGCTGATCAGCTCCAGAAAGTGAGCGCTCAGCTTGAGATGATCCGCCCCACGCCGCGAGTTGTGGAGAATCGATAATATTGTGATTAAGGAGCGCTGTTAGAGAAGTCAGCGCTTCCTCGATACATTCAGCCGCCGCGCGAATCCGCGCGGCGGCTGTTTTGTCTCTTGCCGTAGTGCAGGTTTCTAAACCTGCTGTATCGCCCGATTTTCAAATCGTCAGGGCACGGGAACTCACAGCGTGTAGTTGTAGGCGGTTTAGAAACCCGCGACACAGTCCCGAAAGCTTTCGGGACGCTATCGAACGGCGGCGCTACGAGGGGACCTTAAATGCACTGCTCCGCTTCCAATCCTCCGGTCGCGAGCACAATCCCGCGGTCACAGGATTATTTCTGATGTAACGGGCGATTCTCGCTCTCTCCTCGTCGCCGCGAATCCAGTGATCATAAGATTCAGGTTGCCAGAATCGCTCTTTCTCGATGTTTAGAGTTTTCTTCGCGCGACGCGAGGTGAACTGTTTCCACGAGCTCAAAATATCGCTTAGCAAATGATTAGGCATTGGCCAGACGACTGCGTGAACGTGATTGGGCATAACAATCCATTCATGCAACACGTATCGGTCTTCGTGAAAGTGCTGCATTGCAGCAGCAACGAGATCGGCAATCTCTGGCCGGCGCAAATGACAATCGCCCGCACCTCGGTCCAGATAACGTTCAATTTTGCGGCGAAGGTCGCGGGTGATCTCTTGTTCAGAGTCGTTTACCCTGAGGCCACCGTCTTTAAACTGATGGAGCCGACGCAGCCGTTCGGCCTTTTCCCATTCAAACTCCAACATGACCTTCTTCGGCAGCGAATCGGCCAAGCGGAATGTTACAAAGTAGGAAGCGCCTTCGCGTTTCACGTGCGGCAGATATCCGCGCGTGTGAAGACCAGAGCGAAGGGGATTTTTAGTTTTATTTTTTGCGCCACTGGCACGCAACTGGTGACGAACGCGTTCCAAGCCGGGATTCGGCTCGTCCCGCGTATGCATTCGCATAACCAAAACAATGGCCGACAGGATTCAGAAAATCCAGTGCAATGCAGAACCTGTAGCGCAGGTTTCCAAACCTGCTATATCGCCGATTTCCAAATCGGCGGGGCGCGCAAACTCGCAGCGTGGTGTTGGACAGCTGGCGGGTTTAGAAACCCGCGACACAGCAGACTTGGAAGTCTGCGCTACACGGCGGTAAGATTCGCTTTGTCGCTCGGCAAACCTGCATGCAAAACAGCACAAAACGAAGCACCGAGGTTTTCACTCTAGGCCATTCGCCGGATCCCGACGATGCTTTCATGTTCTACGCCATGGCGAAGGACAAAATCGATCTGCACGGTTATCGATTTGAACATCGGCTGGAAGACATTCAGACGTTGAATGAGCGAGCGCGCCGCGGCGAGTTGCATATTTCCGCCATTTCCATTCACGCGTATGCGTACGTCACAGACAAATATGCGCTGTTACCGTGCGGAGCGAGCATGGGTGATGGATATGGTCCACTGGTTATCCGAAAACGCCCAACGCCCAACTCCGAAAGTGTTCGCGAGCGAGGCGCTCAACGCTCAACATCCAATCAAGAAGCTGATGCTCGCGCCTCGTTACGCAACACAACAATCGCTGTCCCCGGGACCATGACCAGTGCGTTTCTGGCGCTTCAGCTGTTCCTCGGCGAATTCAACTTCATAGTCGTTCCCTTCGACAATATCTTCGACGCGGTAGAAAACGGCCGTGCGGATGCTGGTTTGATTATTCACGAAGGGCAACTGACATACGCGCGGTCCGGTTTTGAAAAGATCGTCGATCTTGGTGACTGGTGGAAGCGCAAGACTGGCCTGCCGTTGCCGTTAGGCGGGAACGTCGTGCGCAAAGATATCCCTCCTCCAGTGCGACATGACATCAGCAGGATCATTCGCGAAAGCATTGATTATGGCCTCACACATCGGGACGAAGCTGTCGCTTACTCGCTCGCCTACGCACGCGACATGAACTCACAACTCGCCAGCAAGTTCATCGGCATGTACGTGAACGAATTTACTCGCGACTACGGCCAGATCGGACGCACGGCAGTAAGCAAGTTTCTGGGTGACGCTCACGACAAAGGCTACCTCGACGTTCCAACCGAATTGGAATTCGTCGAATAACTCAAAGAGCGAATGGCTGTGTTGAAAAGCTGGCGCTGAAGCCCGCAGCGCCGTTAGGCGCGACATATTGATAGCTAATCCATCTCCCACCGCGCCAAGCTCCGTTAGGAGCGGCATGAGGATGCAACTACATCTCAATGCCGCTCCTACGGAGCTTGGATTTATCGGTTGGCCCGAGTCTATAAACAAGCCGCGCCTAACGGAGCTTGAGGCCACCACAATGCTGTCGGAGCTTTTCAACAAAGCCAGAGCGATTAAGGGAGCGACGGCTTGGGCAGCCGTCGGATGCGTTCGACGGCTGGAAAGCCGTCGTTCCTTTTCCAAAATTTTCTTGCCACGCGATTCACGAGCGACGTATCAATGATGGCTCGGTGAAGGCACTGCTGGAAGCGAGGGTTCATCTTCAGCGGGGCAAAACTACCTCGTCGGGCAAATGAAGCGAGTCGTTGCTTTGCTGCCGACCGAAGACTGGATCGTGATCGGTTGGATAATAACAATTAAGGCATTGCTCTTCGCTATTAGCGAATCATCCGCAAATCACCCGCGGTCTTAAGCAACCATGGCAGACAACGACAAACCGAAATTTGATCTACCGTGGGCGACGTTACTGCCCGTGGCGGCAGTGCTGGCCGGAATCGTGGTCCAGTACAAGCCGCTTGTGAGCGAGCGTCCATCGGTTCCGGCCGAGAAGACTGCTCCCATAATCGCGGCGCAGGACGTCGATGCACGGTTGTGGCAGGACCCAATCGGCGTAGCGCAAAAACAAAAGGCGCTGCTGGACGAAAAAATCGAGAAAGGGGTAGCCAAAAAAGGTGAGGCCGAATCGCACAGCATCGGCGCGCTCTCTGCGTTGCTTCATCAGGACGCAAATACATTTCCTGGAAATGTGTTGGTACTCGCAGTGATGCTCGACGCCGGGCCTTATAGCGAACAAGGCGAATCGCGGTTACGTGCGCGACAAGCAGTGTTGGAAGGACTAAGTGAGAGCGGCTTTGTGCCAGTCGATGGCGAACACATAGGATTCGTAACAAGAGATTGGCCACCCGATTCGCCATACGCCAGCGAAGGTGCCCTGCTCCTACCATGGGAACAATGTGAAGCGGCCGGCGATCCCTCACGCGTGTCGCCGCCGGGCACTCGACGCGTCCTTGTTCTCTGGCTACCGTCAGTGAGCTTTAGCCCCTATCCACTGAGGTATTTCGCGAGCGTCATTAATCAACTGGCTTCGGACATTCGCGACAAGATCGAGGTCAAGCTTATTGGCCCCGCAACTTCCACCGGTTTGCAGAACATGGTGCGTGAAGTGCGCTGGTATCGGCTGGGTCCCGCGACACAAGAAGCGCTGCGCGGCGTCGACATTGTTTCACCGCGGGCGACTAACTCAGACGTGTTGCTGCTCTCGTCGCCCGATTTGGGAACAGCCGGACCCGTCGCGAAATCCGTGACAGAATTATTGGAAAATTCGGTTCCGAAGGATCCAAACAATCGCGAGAGCGGCCTGCGTTTTATTCGTACGATTCCACCCGACGACTTTGTGATGCGAAAGTTAATTGACGAACTCGCGCGGCGTAGCATTCCCGTTACACATCAAACGGCATCCGATCCTCGCGCTGCTACGCCGGCTCACATCGTGATTTTGAGTGAGTGGGACACCCCTTATGGCCGCTCGTTAGACGCCACTTTTACTGCGGAGGCTTCAGGCCAAACAATCAACGATGTTGTCGAACAGAAGGAAAAGCCTCCCGCCTGGATCCATTCCTATCATTATCTTCGCGGAATCGATGGGCGGCTGCCTGGCGACGCTGGCAAGGACAATCAGCGCGAGCAAGACCAAACATTACAGTCGGGGCAGCACATGGCCGCGGTCGAGTCGACGGAAGGGTTGAACCAATCCGATTACCTTCGCCGGTTGGCGCGGCAGATGAGAGAGGACAATGAGCGATGGAAACGCCAGGATGGGTACGGTATTCGCGCGATCGGTCTGCTCGGGGCTGATGTTTACGACAAAATGATGATCCTACGCGCGTTGCGTCACGAGTTTCCGGCAGCGGTTTTTTTCACTAACAACTACGACGCGCATTTTGAGCGGTTCGACACCTGGGCCGACACGCACAACCTGGTGATCGTCTCGCCGTTCGGCAATACGCTGCCTGAAATTTATCTGCAGCAGCGCATCGCTCCGTTTCGCGACAATAATCAGACGTCGATGTACGTCGGCACCCTGGTCGCCACCGAGCGGATGAGCAAGGAAGAAGTCGAATCGCTCCTATGGCAAACGCGCATTTTCGAAATTAGCCGCTACGGCGCGTATGATCTGAGCCCGCCCTGGTATCTCTGGCGTCCCAGTGATTCCAAATTTGTGGTGGAAAGAAATTACGCCAAAGACCAGAACGAAAAGACGTGGTTTCGTGAGTGGTTACTTTCGCCTGGCGTAATCGGCGGAGTCATAATCATTGCGTTGTCGATGCTGGCGATGGCGGCATGGGTCAGCGTCAGCATTGCACGCCGCAGATTACCGGGCGGCGGCACTGCCGCTGACCGCCTGAAACGCGCACTGGTCAGCACAACTTTCTGGCTTGTGTGTGGCGTACCGCTCATTGTTTTCCTGGTTGCTCTGGTCGCGCAATATTGGGGTTCCGAAGAACCGTTGACCTTTTTCTCAGGTATTAGCATCTGGCCAACTGAAATGGTGCGCCTGATCGCGTTCATGCTCGCCATTTTCTTCATGTTCAAAGCCAGCTTCGACCTTCGTGCGAACGCCAGGCGGCTCGA
This sequence comes from Candidatus Udaeobacter sp., assembly GCA_036522635.1. GTDB lineage: Bacteria > Verrucomicrobiota > Verrucomicrobiia > Chthoniobacterales > UBA10450 > Udaeobacter. Next base: position 8,379 of record DATDFM010000006.1, read on the forward strand.
GACCGAATTCACGTTCGCTCCATTGCCGTTTACGCCTTTTCGATGGCGGGATCTGGGGATTGGCTCAGAACGTTGGCAGATAACCGAAGCTCCCGGCACTTCACGCTCCTCTGCCGAAGAAGCCTGGCACGCCTATCTATGCCGGCACAAATTCTGGCCCCGATTAATTCGAATCGGAATTCTATTTACGCTTTATGGGATTTTCGCATTCACTCTTTTCCAATTGTCTCCGCAGCCACTCCCGCCTGCGCGTGGCACGATGGCTTTTAACTTTGACGCTGTCGTGTTTTGCCTGGCTGGAATCGGTTTGCTGCTTCTGTCCTTCTACGTAGTCGATGCAATTCAGCTGAACAGCAATTTCATCCGCATGTTCGGCCGGGAAGTAACCGAATGGGGTCGAAGCGTCGTCGACCGATCTCACCGAAGCCCGCCGCTGAGCGAAGAAGAACTTTCGGCTTATCACGAAATCTTTTTTGTCGCACGGCGGACAAAAGTTGTCGCGCCATTGGTGTGGTATCCGCTTCTTGTCCTCACGTTGCTGGTTGTCGCCCGCTCTTCGGTATTCGATAACTGGACCTGGCCTCCTGGTCTTGTGTTGATCATTGGCATCACTGCAGCATGGGCATTGGGAAGTGCCATGTTGCTCAGGCGCGCTGCCGAGCATTTGCGCGAAACTGCACTTAACGATTTGCGGCGATTTCGGTTATTAGCTCAGGAAAACGAAGTGAAACGACATACGTTCGACGAGCTCATCGCTGAGATTCGCGACCTCAAAACCGGTGCCTTTGCGCCATTGAGTGACCAACCCTTTGTTCGAGCGGTGCTGTTTCCCGGCGCTGGCCTCGGCCTTCTCGCAGTGGCGCAGCGTTTGCTCGGTATTTTCTAACCAGGTGAGTTAGAATTTCCTTGCCACACGTTTCGCTCGGAGCGTATCAATGCTCACTCCGGTGAAGGGAATGCTGCCAGCGAGGGGCCATCTTTTCCGCCTCAGTCGAGTCGGACTCTGCGTCGGTGTGTGCGCCCTTCTCGCGTTTGCCAGCTGCAAAAAAAACGAGCCGATCGATGAAGCTAAAGCCGCAGGAAAAACGACCGCCGATTTTCCGCAAATCACTGCCGACGTTTTCAAGCCAATGGATGGTGGGATTGATCTTTCACCCGAAGAAATCATGGGTCGCAATACCTGGAATCTCTGGAGCGGAGGCAACCAGCATTTTTGGAATCATGCAGCACAGGACAGCTACGGCCTCATGGATCTGTTAAAGATGCTCGATAACCGCAAATTTGCGCGCGGCGAACGTTTCAAAGTGCTTGGCCTCGTGAATGAACCGGGATTCCGCGCCGCAAGCAAGCCGGATGAATTCGGTTTGTGGCTCGATGAAGAGGTCGAGCCAGAACCGGCAGGCATCGACCAAGCCGTGTACGGAAAGCCCTCAGGCGTACTTGGTTTTAGACTGTTCCCGAATCCGGATTTCAACGAGGAAGCGCGCAAAAACTGGAACGGCGAACGTTTCATGAACGATGCCACATACTACAACGACAATAAGCTTGTCCGTCCGTATCGCGTCGGCGTCGCATGTGGCTCGTGCCACATCGCGCCGAACCCGAGCAACCCGCCTCTGGATCCGGAAAGCCCGCGCTGGGAGAATCTGGCCTCGGCGATCGGCAATCAATACATCAACGAGGGAAAGGTGTTCGCCTGCAACGTCGAGAAGGGAGGGTTCTTTTACCAGATGCTTCTCACACAGCCTCGCGGCACTTCCGATACATCGCGTATCGCCACCGATAACATTAACAACCCAAACGCAATCAATCCGATCTTTTTGCTTGCTGAGCGGGAGCGCATCGCGCTGCCAGAGAAGATGGCGGGCGGAACACTTGCATTGCCCGGCGAAAAAGAAGAGATGCCGGTGCCACATATCCTAAAGGACGGTGCCGATTCCATCGGTGTTCCAGGCGCAACGATTCGCGTTTATGTGAACATTGGAATGTTTTCTGAGTATTGGTTGACGCGCCACAACCGCTTAATCGGTCTGACGCAGCAAAAACCTTTCGAAATTCCATATGCGCAGGAGCATTCGGTTTTTTGGCGCGCGACTGAAGAGCGCCTGGGGAACATCGCCGCGTTTTTTAGGCGACTAAAACCGTTTCATCTCGCTGATGCACCCGGCGGCCAGGCTTATGTCACAACCGATGCAACGGTGATGAGTCGTGGAAAAGAGGTTTTTGCCGAAAGCTGTGCAGCCTGCCACTCAAGCAAACAGCCACCAGCCAGCATCGATCCACAGTCTGGCGAGGGAAAAGCCTGGTTCCGGGCAGCGGTGATGGCTCCCGATTTTTTGGATAACAATTTTCTATCAAATGAAAAGCGTTACCCGTTAACAAAAATTGAAACCAATTCCGCGCGCGCGTTCGCGACGAACGCAAAAGCCGGTCACGTATGGGACAACTTTTCGTCGCTCACTTACAAGGAACTATCGCCAGTGGACGAGCTCGAATTCTTTAACCCGTTTGATGAGACCCATCCGATTAAGTTCAAACCGAAAGAAAAGAATGTCGCACCTGGCTATTATCGGGTGCCCTCCCTGGTCAACGTTTGGAGTTCCGCTCCGCTGTTCCATAACAATGCGCTCGGAAAATTCACCGGCGATCCCTCCGTAGCGGGCCGGCTCGATGCGTTCAATGATGCGATCGAAAAACTGCTCTGGCCGGAAAAGCGTCTTAACAAGGACTCGATATGGCGAACGCAAGATGATTGCACATTGCATGTTCGCAAGGAGTTCGTGCCCTTTAAGCAGCTCCAGCAACTAGCTGACAGAGACGGCTACATCAATGTGGGCATGATACCAAAAGGAACGCCCGTGAACTTGGTCGCCAATCTGGAACCGAACTTCCAAAACACCGATCTCTTTCTCAAAGTCGCAAAAACATTGATCAAGCTTAAAACTACGAACCTCTCGCGCGAGCAAGCCGCCGCCGAATTTAATCAGCTCATCCCGGACCTCCTCGCAGCGAACAAGTGCCCGGATTTCGTTGAGGACAAAGGACATTATTTCGGCACGGATCTACCGGATTCAGACAAGCACGCGCTGATCGAATACTTGAAAACTTTTTAGAACCAATAAATGCCGTCATGTCAGCGAAGTCGAGACATCCCGTGAAATCACGCTTTGTGTGCCGCCACGGATCCGTCGACTTCGCTCGGGATGACTCCCAGTTGCGCACCAAGGACAGCGCACGCTACACCATCACACCAGGAAAATGATATGGCACTTACAGCTGCAGAAATGTTAAAGATGTCGCAGTCGCAGCTCGACGAGCTGTTCACACAAAGTCCTGTGGGCGAAATTCCAAGCGGCGAGGCAAAAGGAACCGCGATCGTCGCACCAGGAACGACTTACACGCAGGACATTGCGAACTTCATTAACCATTTTGCGTGGCAGGGAAAAGTTTTCGATCCGGCCAAAGGCGTATTGCGAAACAAGATTTCGCCCTTCGGACTGAACGCGATCATCGCCAAGGTCTATAAAGGTTCGAGCTGGATGGACCAGAAGGAGTGCATTGTCCTCGACTATTCGGAGACCTCGCTCATAGCGCATTGGGTCCGCGATGAGATTCGTGAAGTCGCGCCAAACACGTACCTTGGAAAAGTTTATCTGGGCAAGAAACGGTTGATTGATTTCGCTTTGGAGTTTCCGGCTGCCACGTAGCCAGATTGTGGGCCATCGGAGGTGCCGTGAACTCGAACGTCAGCCGCCCAATACCACCAGCCAACACTGGTTCGCGGTTTCTGAACTGGGCAAGCAACACGACAATGTTCCTCCTGCAGATGGAACGCCGAATCGATCCCTGGTTGCGCCCCATCTTCGACGCCACTCTTCGCGATCCAGTAGCGCGCCTCGTCACGGCGTTGATGAACAAAAAGCGAAAGGACGACGGATTAAAAATCGCCGAAGAAAAACTGTTGCCTAACGAGGAAGAATTTCTCAACTCGGTTATCGAAAGCTTTATCACGCAAATGCGTGGACTTTGGAAACCCGGAGGATTTGAGCGGGGCGGGAACACAAAAACTCAAGGCATCGTACGCGGCGAGTTCATTGTTCATGACAATCTTCCGCAGCAATTTCGGCATGGCATTTATGCCAGACCGCAAACGTTCCGTTGCTGGGTGCGCTTTTCCGGACCGGGTCCTTACATCACGCCAGACATCGACGACGTCGGTTTCATGAGCATCAGCATCAAGCTAATGAATGTGCCGGGGCCGAAGTTGATGGATGAAGAGAAATTTACCCTGGACATGTTCGGCGTCTCCACGCCTACCTTTGTTACGCAAGACATAAAGTCGAACGCGCATCTCCAAAAATGGAGCGTAAAAAACGCGCAGATTTTTCATTTTGTTAATTTTGAACAGCCCCACATCGCTGACATGATCATGCAGGGTTTGTGGGTGAAAACACAGAGCAGCCCGTTTGAAGCACCATACTTCAGTTGCGTGCCATATTTGTTAGGCGAAGGACAGGCGATGCAATATTCGGTGTGGCCGAAGACGAACAAAAAAACTCCGATCCCACGGCTTCCGTTACGGCCACCGGATGATTACCTGCGTGCTGCCATGGTGAAGGCGCTGAATGAAGGAGACGTGGAACTCGACTTTCGACTGCAGTTGCAGACTGATCCGTTCCTGATGCCGATTGAGAACAATGGAGTGCTTTGGCCGGAGGAACTTTCGCCACGTGTCTCAGTGGCAACGCTTCGCCTGCAAAAACAGAAATTCGATTCACCCGCGCAAATGGAATTTGCCAAAAAACTCTCTTACAACCCATGGCATACCATCGCGGAACATCGTCCGCTCGGTAACCAAAGCCGCGCCCGGCGGCGGATGTATTTCGAGTTATCTCAGCTACGACATAACATGAATAGCGTTCCTCATTACGAGCCCACAGGTGATGA
>DATDFM010000007.1:0-3758 GCA_036522635.1 Candidatus Udaeobacter sp.
CCGCTGTGGCTCGGATACATCCTGGTCATCGACGCTTTGGTCTGGATACAGACCGGTAACTCGCTTTGGATCAGGTCGCGTAAACATTTCGCGCTCTTATTTGTAATCTCGGTGCCGGCATGGTGGCTGTTCGAGCTGATCAATCTGCGCACCGGAAATTGGGAATATCTCGGACGCGATTTGTTCACCTCGATCCAGTTCAACCTGCTCTCGACCATTTCATTTGCGTCGGTCATTCCAGCCGTGTTCGAAACTGCAGAGCTGATGCGGAGCTTCACCTGGATGCGACGTTTCGCTTCAGGGCTGCGCATTCGACCGACACCCTCAACGTTTGTCAGCTTGTTCGTCGCCGGCCTTGTGATGTTTCTGGCAATGCTGATCTGGCCGAAAATTTTCTATCCATTCGTTTGGACTTCACTGGTCTTTGTTTTCGAGCCGATAAATTACTGGAGTGGGCGACCGTACTTTCTGAAAGAGCTGAGTCGCGGCGATTGGCGCACTGTCATATCGCTCTCACTTGGCGCGCTGATTTGTGGAGTGTTTTGGGAGATGTGGAACTACTATTCATTTCCCAAGTGGATTTATCACATCCCTTGGCTCGGATTCTGGCACATATTCGAAATGCCGCTGCTCGGATATGGAGGATACGTTCCATTCGCGCTGGAGCTGTATGCGCTGAAGAATTTCCTGTGGCCGAATGGGCCTGGGCTTCAACGAAGCGGGAGTCAGGAAATCTGAGGAGGATGGCGTCTGACACAGACGCCCTACAATCAAATCAAACCTCAAACCTCATACATCAAATGTGTTTATCCCACGCCTTGGGGCACAACGTCACGCAACGTCTTCACGTTTTCTGACCCAGTGTCCTGGTGAACGATAGCCTCGCCCTGGCGGGGAATGTTTCGTGCGGCGAATGACTTGCCCTTGAATACGCCGTCCAGGATTTCTTTCACCCGAAACGTGAGGCCATCGGTCTTGGTGAAGCTGGTGATTTTGGGCTCGCAATAGCGGGCACGCAAAATCGTTGCGAGCTGACCGTATCCGTAAACGCCCTGGTCGTTCATCTCGACGGTAACGATCCGGTTAAATTTTTCGAAAATTTTGTCCAGCCCGTTCGGTAATGGATGGAGATGGCGCAAATGTATGGCGCCGACTTTTTCTGCCTGGGTGCGCGCCAGTGCGACCGCGTCATGGATTGGTCCGTAGGTTGATCCCCACCCGACCAACAGCGTGCCTTCCTGGTCGCCATAAATTTCGGGCACAGGAATTTCTTCGGCGAGCTTGCGCAATTTGTTGCGACGCTTCGCCGTCATTGCCATGTGCAACTTCGGGCTACCGGTGGGGTGACCCATTTCGTCGTGCTCCAGACCGGCGAGCAGCGGGTATTTCCCGTCGAGGATGCGCGTGCCCGGTGCAACGTGTTGCGTGATTTGATCGATCGGATACGGCTTATGAGTTTGTCTCGGCGTGAGGTCTGGCTTCGGATCGATCATCAACTTTGGAAGGTCGGGTTCGTCGAAGGCTTCGATCCGCGTGGCCAGCGAAGTATCGCTCAGAATGAAAACCGGTGTGCTGTACTTGCGCGCGATCCGTGCCGCTTCGATCGCGATATAGAAGCAATCTTCCACGCTGGCAGCCGCGAGCACGACGCGCGGACTGTCGCCGTGACTGCCGAAGATAGCCTGATGCAAATCACTTTGCTCAACATTCGTCGGCAAACCGGTGCTCGGACCGCCGCGCTGAATATTGCAGATCACCAGCGGGATCTCGGCCATTGACCCCCAACCGATCGCTTCGGACTTAAGCGAAATGCCCGGACCCGCGCTGCCAGTCACTGCCAGCCAGCCCGAAAACGAACAACCAAGCGCGATCGACACTGATGCCAGCTCGTCCTCCGCCTGTACGAAAATGCCGCCGTACTTCGGCAACTCGCGCCGCAAAACTTCCATCACAGACGACCATGGCGTGATCGGATAACCCGCGCCGAAACGCACGCCGCCTGCAATGAGTCCGTAGGCGAGTGCCTGGTTGCCATCCATTGTGATCTGTGCGCGACCGCTTGCTCTCGGGATATGCTCAAATTGGTAGTGCTTCGTGAGGATGTTTCCGACGGGATACGCATATCCGGCTTGGAACCCCATCAACGCCGTGTTCACGATGCTCGCGTCTTTACCGCCGAATTTCTCGGTGATCAGCCGTTTCAGCTTCTCGACATGGAGATTGAAAATTTTCGCGATCAGCCCGAGCACGAACATGTTTTTGCCCTTGTCCTTCGCCGTGCCGCCCAGTGCTTCCACAGTCAGGCCGGTAATCGGCACGCCGACGTAAACGAAACGTTTATCGTCCAAGTTTGGCTCGACATTGTCCGAATCGTAAAGCAACACGCCGCCCTCGCGCAGGAATCCGATGTGGTCCTGGTAACTGTGCTGGTAAAACGCGACCAGAAAATCAGCTTCATCGCCGGCCGACAACACTTCGCCTGAACCGATTCGCACTTGAAAAATGGACGGACCACCCGAGATCGTCGCCGGGATGGTCATGTAGGTCATGACATCGTGTTCACTGCGGCCCGCGAGGCGGGCGAGAAATGCGCCGGCGGTCTGAATTCCGTCCTGTGAATTGCCTGCCAGCCGGATCACCGCATCCTGAATGCTTTCAGGTCGCAAATCGGCTCTGTCGCTGCTCGGTGCAGTCGTCTGTGCAGTAGTGCTCGATCCTTCGCTCACGGGATTAGAAACGTAACAGATTGAAACACCATTTCCACCGGCAATTGGTTTGTAGCCGCTTCGCTATGCGAAGCGTCCCCATGGCCCTTAGGGCGCCGGCAACAGGCGAATAATGCGAAGCGCCCCCCGTTGCCCATAGGGCGACGGGGACAAGAAACTGCTGTGGGTTAACACCTCTCTTGAAATTTTCCGGATGCTCGTTAACTCAGAAGATATGAGCCAAACAGCAGCAATTGACCCTGTTCGTCAGGAAGCATTCGTTGGAAAAGTCGTCGAGCAAATCAGTGGCACGATGACGACATTGCTGGCAGCGATTGGCGATCGATTAGGATTGTTCAAAAATCTGGCGGACCAGGGACCGGCGACATCGACTGAGCTCGCGTTGCGCACGAAACTGAACGAGCGCTATCTGCGCGAATGGCTGGGCGGCATGGCCACGGCCGGTTATCTCAATTACGACGCACCGACAAAGCGCTTCAGCTTGCCGGTCGAACACGCCTCTGTACTTGCCCACGAGAACGGCCCATTTTTCGTAGGCGGCATCTATCAGATGCTGCCAGCGCAAGCAGGAGTGTTCGACCATGTTGTGGGCGCGTTCCGCAGCGGCGGGGGCGTTCCTCAATCGCAATACACCGACATGATGTGGGATGGCCTGGAGCGATTGACTTCGACTTGGTTTGAAAATCTGATGTTGCAACAATGGATCCCTGCAATGCCGGATGTGAAAACGCATCTCGAACGTGGTTGTGACGTGGCTGACGTCGGATGCGGGCGAGGCCGCGCAGTTATTAAACTCGCACAGGCGTTTCCGCGATCGCGTTATGTGGGTTACGACAACTTCGGGCCTACAGTCGCGCGCGCGACCAATAACGCCCGCGAAGCCGGTGTGTCAGACCGCGTCCGTTTTGAAGAGCGCGACGTGTCGAAAGGATTACCGGCGGAGTTTGATGTGATCGCGACATTCGATGTGGTGCATGATGCTGTCGATCCGCTTCAATTGTTGCAATCGATCCGTCGCGCGCTGCGGCCCGG
>DATDFM010000008.1:0-11238 GCA_036522635.1 Candidatus Udaeobacter sp.
ACGAGAGATCTGGTGCGCGATGCTGGTATCGAACCAGCGACCCCTTGCGTGTGAAGCAAGTGCTCTACCACTGAGCTAATCGCGCAGGCTTTCAGAAGCGGAGATAATAAAGCGGCCAGCCACCAGCGCAAGCCTGCTGTAGCGTGCGCCGTCCTCAGCGCACGGGCGGCAGGGGAAGCAACGTTTGGCCCTCCGCTGAGGACAGCGGACGCTACAGCACTTCGAGCGAAGTCAAGCGGCAGTCCAGAATGGAGCGGCTCGGGATGCTACAACATGGACGGGAAGGCCGGAGGCTGGGCGAACGGGAAGTGAGCGAATCAAACCCGTAGCCTCAGTCGTGCTACTTCTGCGGATCCTCGACTTCGCTTCAGGATGACAAGAGACGGACGCTTGCCCCATAGCTTCCGGCGTTCTATGTAAATGCATGTCAGAACATAAAGTCACTCTTACTTGGCAACGCGGCGACAAGCCGTTTGAGTACCAGAAATATTCACGAGACCACACTTGGAAATTTGAAGGCGGTCACGAGATGCAGGCATCAGCCGCGCCCGCCTATCTCGGCAATCCGAAGCTCGTCGATCCGGAGGAAGCCTTCGTGGCATCGCTTTCGAGTTGTCATATGCTGACGTTCCTCGCCATCGCCTGCAAAAAGAAGTTTGTGCTCGATGAATACAGTGACAACGCCGTCGGCTACATGGAAAAAAATGCCGAAGGAAGACTCGCCATCACACGGGTCACGCTTAGGCAGCGCCTGAAATTCTCCGGTGAGAAACAACCAACGTCACAGGAAATCGAGGAAATGAATCATGGAGCACACGAGCAATGCTTCATCGCCAACTCGGTAAAAACCGAGGTGAAAGTCGAACCGCAAACTTAAGCGATCGTTTTGCTGTAGCGGCGGGTGTGTCAACCGCCGAGGGAAGGGCGTTTGGCACAAACGCCTCTACAACTTTTTCTGATCCGTGTAATCTGCGACAAGTATGAGCACGCCTAGTGACTCGCAACGCATGGAGAAGATCGTCAGCCTGTGCAAGCGGCGCGGCTTCATTTTTCAGTCGAGCGAAATCTACGGCGGCCTCAACGGCGCCTGGGATTACGGACCGCTTGGCGTCGAACTGAAGCGCAACCTGAAGAACTATTGGTGGCGGGTCATGGTTCACGAGCGCGATGACGTTGTCGGAATGGACGGCGCGATTTTGACGCATCCTGCCGTTCTTAAGGCCTCTGGCCATGTCGAAGGATTCTCGGATCCAATGATTGATTGTCGCACCTGCAAGGCTCACTTGCGCGCCGATCAACTCATAGACAAAAAGGGACTCAAGCAATGCCCAAACTGCGGTGGCAAAGACTTGACGGAAGCACGCCAGTTTAATCTGATGTTTGAGACGCATGTTGGCGCCTCTGCCGAGGAAAGCTCCATTGCATATCTGCGGCCTGAAACCGCGCAGTCGATTTTCGTCCAGTTTAAAAACATTCTCGAAGTGTCGCGCAAGAAGCTGCCGTTCGGCATTGCGCAAATCGGAAAAGCATTCCGCAACGAAATTAATCCGCGCAATTTCACATTTCGTTCGCGCGAGTTCGAGCAGATGGAGCTGGAATATTTTTGCCGGCCGGAGCAGGGGATGGAGTTGCTGGAATATTGGAAGGAAGAACGACTCAAGTTTTACGAAAACATCGGTATTGCACCGGCGAAATTGCACGTACTGAATGTTCCGGATGCTGAGCGCGCCTTTTATTCCAAAGGCACTTACGACATCGAATACGATTTCCCGTTTGGACGACAGGAGCTCGAAGGCGTCGCATATCGCACCGACTATGATTTGTCCCAACATCAAAAGAGCAGCGGCAAATCGCTGGAGTACTTCAATGAGGAAACGAAGGAAAAGTTCGTTCCGCATGTCGTTGAGCCGAGTGCAGGCGTCGATCGGACTGTGCTTGCAATGATTTGTGAAGCTTACGCGGAAGACGAGGCGCCTAACGACAAAGGCCAAATGGAATCGCGCATCGTCTTACGTCTTCATCCGCGAATGGCGCCGATCAAATGCGCGATTTTTCCGCTGCTCAAGAACAAGGAACCGCTTGTTGCGAAAGCGAAAGAGATCGTTGCGCTGCTGCGTCCGGACATGACTGTATTTTACGATGAAAGCGGCGCTATCGGCCGCCGATATCGACGGCAGGACGAAATTGGTACGCCTTTTGGTGTGACTATCGATTTTGAGACCCTCGGCGAAAGAGACCCAGCGCTGCGCGACACAGTCACGCTGCGCTATCGCGATTCCATGAAGCAAGACCGTGTGGCTATTAAAGACCTGCCTGCGTTGTTGCAGGAACGAATTCGCTGATGGATGTCGCCGAGTTTCGTGAATACTGCCTCAACAAACCCGGCGCGACTGAGGGTACTCCATTCGGCGCTGATGTTCTGGTGTTCAAAGTGGGAGGCAAAATGTTTGCGCTGGCAGCGCTCGATCAAGTCCCTGCCACGGTAAACTTGAAATGTGAGCCAGAGTTAGCGCTCGATCTGCGGGATCGTTACGAGCAGGTCAGGCCCGGTTACCACATGAACAAGAAACATTGGAATACTGTTGAGATTGAGGGCGGGATTCCTGACACAGAGTTGCGAAAAATGATTGATCACTCTTACGAACTGGTGATCAAGAGATTGCCAAAATCTAAGGTAAAGATCGGAGCTCAATCTCGCCGAAGTTCAACTGCAGCGCGTCGCGCGCGACATTGAGGAAATTATCGGCAGCGTCAGTGAGAGCGACATGCAGCTCGCCACGTTCTGTTACCGGTGAGCGCAGCGAATAGTTATCCAACGTTTCCTGAACTGCGATCGCGCAATTTGCCGCCGAATCGACGATTGTGATTTCGCGTCCCAGTGCGCGTGCAATCGCGGCGCTGAGCAACGGATAATGGGTGCACCCGAGCACGAGTGTGTCGATCCCATCCGCGAGCAGAGGCTCAAGATAACGGACAATCACACGGTCGGTGACGTCATCGTCGAGCAGCCCTTCTTCGATCAAGGGGACGAGCAGGGGACACGCTCGACTGCTCACGCGCACATTATTATCACTGGCGCGTAACGCCTTTTCGTACGCGCCGCTGCGAACTGTTGCCCGTGTTCCGATTACACCGACATGCTGGTTACAGGTTGCCTGCAACGCCGCTCGCGCACCTGGTTCGATTACCCCGATCACAGGGACAGAAAACTTCCTCATCAACAGAGGCAGTGCGACTGATGAGACTGTGTTACACGCTACAACCAGCGCCTTGGCATTTTTTTGCATGAGCATATGCGCCAGCTCCAGCGCATAACGCTGCACCGTTTCGGGACTCTTCGGTCCGTATGGAACGCGTGCCGTGTCGCCGAGGTAAACAATTGTTTCGTTTGGCAGCCGATCACGAAGCGCCTTAACCACGGTTAGTCCGCCAATGCCCGAATCGAAAACGCCGATCGGTCGCGGGTTACTCATAGAGCGGCAAAATCATGCGTAAATAGAGTAGCGCAAGCCTCTGGCTTGCATTTGTTACCGCTGCGCAAGCCGGAGGCATGCGCTACTTTATCGCGATGGCTGAACTTCCCAAAAGATACGACCCGAATGCAGTTGAACCGAAATGGTATCAACGCTGGCTGGACAATCGCGATTTCGTGGCAAATCCGGAGTCGCCGAAGCCGCCATTTTCGATTGTGATGCCGCCCCCAAACATCACGGGGATGCTCACGCTCGGCCATGTCTTGAACCACACGATCCAGGACATCCTCGCGCGCCGCGCGCGGATGCAAGGATTCGAAGTCCTTTGGTTACCAGGAATGGATCATGCGGGAATTGGAACCCAGACGGCCGTAGAGAAATATCTTCGCCGGACCGAAAACAAAACCCGACACGATCTCGGTCGCGAAGAATTTTTGCGGAGAGTGCTGGCGTGGCAGGATAAGCATGGCGGTATCATCATCGAACAGCTCAAGCGGCTCGGGTGCTCGTGTGACTGGTCGCGGCAGCGCTACACCCTCGATGACGATTATGCTGCTGCTGTTCAAAAGGTTTTTGTCGAGCTTTACGACAAAGGCCTGATCTATCGCGGCCGCCGGATGATCAACTGGGACCCGGCGGCGCAAACTGCCGTTTCCGACGAGGAGGTAATCAGCAAAGCGCAGAAGGGATATTTGTATTTTGTTCGGTATGAGATTGTGGAGGAACCAGGTCGCTTTCTCGAAGTTGCCACGACGCGGCCGGAAACAATCATGGCCGATACGGCGATGGCGTTTCATCCGGACGACAAACGGTACGCGGATTTGTTAGGCAAACATGCCTGGCGTCCACTGGCCCGGGAGAAAATCCCAATCATTGCCGACGAAGCAATCGACCCGGAATTTGGAACGGGTGTATTGAAGGTGACGCCCGCGCACGACACGCTGGATTTTGAAATCGGCCAGCGTCATCACCTCCCGATGATCGACGTTTTAACTGCCACCGGCCGCATCAATTGTCCTGGAGTTCCAGAGCTGCACGGACTCGAGCGCTTTGAAGCACGTAAGAAAGCTGCGGAGCTGTTGGAGGCGAGGGGACTTCTGGCAAAGGCTGAACCGTATGAAAACAACATTGGGTTCAGCGACCGCAGCGACGTTCCCATTGAGCCCCGCCTCAGTGAGCAATGGTTCCTACGCTACCCGAAAACAAAAGAAGCGCTGGCGGTCGTTCGTGATCACCTGATCCGGTTCTTTCCAGTGCACTGGGAAAAAGTCTACGCGCAATGGCTGGAGAACATTCGTGATTGGTGCATCAGCCGTCAGGTCTGGTGGGGACACCGCATACCCGCTTGGTATCGGAAGGTGACACCTGCGGCTCGGTTGTCTGACGTAGCGCAAGCGTCTCGCTTGCCTGAGGTAGCGCATGCGTCTCGCTTGCGAAACTCTGACACACGCAAGCCAGAGGCTCGCGCTACCTTTATTGGATTCGACGAATTGCTCGACGTCGACATCACCCGAAGACAGTTGCCGCATTGGCGACAACAACAAAAAACATATTTTGTCACATTCCGCCTCGCCGATTCGATTCCGGCAACTAAGCTTTCTGAACTCGAATCCGAGCGCGAAGCGTGGCTAAAACACAACCCAGAACCGTGGAACGACGCGCAACGCAAACAGTACTACGAGAGGTTTTCAGCCAAACTCGACGAATGGCTTGATGCGGGAAGTGGCTCGTGCGTGCTGAAGGATGAACGCGCAAGCAAGATTGTCGCCGATACACTTAGCCATTTTGACGGCCAGCGTTACAGACTTGGTGCGTGGGTTGTGATGCCGAATCACGTCCACGCGATCGTGACGCCGCTCGACGAATACGATCTGAGCGCAATCTTACATTCATGGAAATCGTATTCGGCGCATGAAATAAATGAGCTATTTGGACGAACAGGGCAGGTTTGGCAGCGCGAGAGTTACGATCACATTATTCGAAATGAGCGTGCGCTGTTTAAAATCGAAGAATACATTGATCGCAATCCGGAGAAAGCTGGGGTTGAGGTAGCGCATGCGTCTCGCTTGCAGGACAACGAAGCACGCAAGCCAGAGGCTCGCGCTACTATTTATGTGGGCGTCGAACCGCCGTCTGATCCCGAGAATTGGATCCAAGACGAAGATACGGTCGACACCTGGTTTTCGTCATGGCTTTGGGCCTATGAGACCATGGATCCGCAGACGCGAAAGAAATTCTATCCCACCAGCGTGCTCGTGACCGCACCAGACATTATTTTCTTCTGGGTGGCGCGCATGATCGTCGCCGGCCTTGAGTTCAAGCCCGGTACATCCAGCAAGATTGAAGATAACATTCCGTTTCACCACGTTTTCTTTACCAGCATCATCCGCGATAGCCAGGGTCGGAAAATGTCGAAGTCGCTCGGGAATTCGCCCGATCCACTCGACTTGATTGCCAAGTACGGCGCCGACGGTCTGCGATTTGGTTTGATGCGCATCGCGCCTACGGGGCAGGACATTCGCTTCGATGAGCGACAAATCGAGGAAGGTCGAAACTTCGCCACAAAACTCTGGAACGTCGCGCGTCTTCGTCAGATGCACGGCCCTAGCGAGGCTGAACCAAAAATTAAGGTTCAAGCCTTGTCGATCTTTGCCGTCGAAGTGCTAGCTCGGCTGAATGAGACAATTGACGCAATCGAGTCTGCGTATCGCGAATATCACTTCAATCTGGTGGCGCAGCATCTCTACAATTTTGTTTGGAGTGATTACTGCGACTGGTTTGTTGAAGCGGCCAAGACCGACATCTTCGGGCCGGATGAAGGCCAAAAGAAATCGGCCCTTGCCGTCATGGATTTCGCGCTCTCAGCAATATTGCGAATGCTGCACCCCTTTATGCCACACCTCACTGAGGAGATTTGGTCGTTACTAGCTCTTGGAAAAGGCTCGATTCAGTTCGCGGCGCCACCCGAAAAGTTCGCGTTAGGCTCCCGCGACGACCTTTCAGAACAACGGCGAACCGTCTCGGCTATTTACGAGACAGTTCAAGCTGGTCGTAATCTCAGATCAGAATCCAAATCACCGTCGAACAAAAAGATGCGTTTTATTTTACGCACTAATCAGAAATCGATTTCCAATGAAATTTCTACGCTCAGCCGCTTGTTAAATGCAGAGGAGATAACGCTCGACCCTGAATACAAAGCGACAGCTGGAGCTCCCGTCGCAGTCACTCCGTTAGGCGAACTTTTTCTCGCCATCGCTGCCGCGGACCAAGCCCGCGAACGGGAGCGGTTGACCAAGGAAATTACCAGGCTCGCTGAGGAAGCGCGAACGGTTGAAGCAAAATTGCAAAACAAGGCGTTCGTAGAGCGAGCTCCAGCAGCAGTAGTCGAGGAGCATCGACGGCGCCTAAAGGATCTTACCGCGCAGCTCTCGAAGTTGAAGCACGCGCGCGATGGTTTGAGTTAAGGATAACCTTCTGTTCGTCGATTTTCGCACCACGGTTTTGAAAGAATTTCTTTAGCTCTGGCGTGTAAAAGGTTTCGTCGTATTCCTGATTCAATTCGAGCCAGATCCGGCCGCGCGGCTTGAGATACTTCGACAGATCCTCGAGAAAGAATTCCCACTCCGGGACTCCCCAAAGTCCGGGCATTTTATGATTATTAAAACAAATCATGAAAGCGGTAACGACATCGAACTTTTGACCAAAATTCGGAAGAGGACGGAACGCCTCGATCCGCTGAACAACACGGTGAACACCTAGCAGTCGTGTGATCTCCCGAAACATTGGCAGTCGATCCATGTCGAGACCAACTCCGGAATGACCAAGAAGCTGCGCGATGTAGAGGAAGTATCCTGCGCCGCAGCCCAGATCAAGAATCTGCCTGGGACGCGCCAAGTCGAGCTCGAGCTGGCGAATCCGCCTGATGTTCACTCCTATCCAACGATCGAGATCAAGATATTTCGGCCAGTCCGCACCGGGATCGCCGACGGTATATCGTTGACGAATCTGCTCGAACGCAGCGGAATCGATCGTCTCGATAACGCGCTTCGTCTCCAGCGGGAATCGGTTCGAGCGAAATGCCCGAAGTGCGTGTTTCCTTGCGCTAGCCAGGCTTCTGCCATCGACCAGTTTTCCTATTTTATGCCTAAGTCGCACAGCTCACACCTTGTAGCGAAGCAGAACAATTTCAATTAAACTGTGGAAGCGATCGCATGGATGTTGTAGCCACGCTCCTGTGGAGCATCAGTTGTTCGAATCAGCCTGAAATGAACGGCGCGCAGCGTCGTGGCTACAGCGTGGCGTATCAGTGACATTATTTTAACCGGAATGAGCGTGTGGAAAAAAATGGTGTGGATCGGCGTAGCAGCCTTGGGCACCTGGGCTGTCGCGGTGCTCGCGCTCTCACGCGGAGAACAAATCAGCGCCCTGTGGATCGTCATCGCCGGGTTTTGCGCTTTATCGATCAGCTACCGTTTTTATAGCAAATGGCTCGCGACCAAAGTGCTCGTTCTGAATGAGGGGCGTGCTACGCCTGCAGTTTTGCGAAATGACAATAAGGATTACGTGCCAACAAATCGTTGGATGGTTTTTGGCCATCATTTCGCAGCGATTGCCGGACCGGGACCTCTGGTGGGCCCGGTGTTGGCTGCGCAATTTGGTTTTCTCCCTGGCACTCTTTGGATCCTGATCGGCGCCACTCTTGGCGGTGGCGTGCACGACATGATTGTTCTGTTCGCCTCGATCCGACGCGGCGGCAAAACGCTCGGCCAAATGGTGAAGGAAGAAATCGGAAGCGGCGTCGGAGTGCTCGCTCTCGTTAGCGTGCTTGCCATCATGATCATTTTGCTGGCCGTTCTGGCGCTGGTCGTGGTCCAAGCGCTGGCCGAGAGTCCGTGGGGCGTTTTTACGATTGCTGTGACGATCCCACTGGCGTTGATCATGGGGATCGCGTTGCGGACCGGAAAGGTGACCGTTCTCGCAGTCACAATTTTCGGATTGATTGGTTTGGCATTTGGCGTTTGGGGTGGCCAATTTCTTAACCATTTTCCGACGATTGAAGCCTTGTTTCGTCACGACCAAAAATGGTTGGCGTGGGCCATCATGATTTATGGACTGGCCGCGTCGATTCTGCCGGTGTGGATGTTGCTCACGCCGCGAGATTATCTCAGCACATTCTTAAAACTCGGCACGGTGGCGATGCTCGCAGTCGCGGTCGTGCTGATTAATCCGGCACTGCAAATGCCCGCGATTACAAAATTCATCGATGGCAGCGGTCTTGTCTTCGCCGGGCCGGTGTTTCCTTTTGTCTGTATCACCATCGCTTGTGGCGCAGTTTCGGGTTTTCACTCGCTTATAGCTTCGGGCACGACGCCGAAAATGATCAGGCGCGAATCACGTATCCGCGGAATCGGTTATGGCGCGATGGTAACGGAAATGATGGTGGCGCTCATGGCGATGATCGCGGCGTGTGTTTTGGAACCGGGAGAATACTTTTCGATTAATACCAAAGGAACACCTGCTGAAGTTGTCGCCAGGGTTTCGGCAGCCGGCTTTCCGGTGACAGAACAACAAATGCAAACGCTCGCCACTAATCTTGGCGAGTCCACGATGTTCAATCGCGCCGGTGGCGCACCGACGTTTGCTGTCGGCATGGCTCACATGTTCGCGCGCATTTCTGCGAAGCCGACCGCGCTGGCGCTCTGGTATCATTTTGCCATCATGTTCGAAGCGCTGTTCATTCTGACAACGATTGATGCCGGAACGCGGGTCGGTCGGTTTCTGCTTCAGGATGTGTTGGGCCACGTCTGGCGCCCACTCGGCAATACGCGTTCGTGGAGTGCAAATTTTCTTGCCAGCTTTTTGCTGGTCGCGGCATGGGGCTGGTTTTTGTATGAAGGCGTCGTCGATCCTCTTGGCGGAATCAACTCGCTTTGGCCGCTGTTTGGCATCGCCAATCAATTGTTGTCGGTCATCGCGCTTTGTCTTGGCACGACCCTTTTGATCAAAATGCACAAAACGAAATATATTTTCGTCACCCTTGTCCCGTTAGGCTTCATGTGTGCTGTAACTTTCTCGGCTGGTTACCTCAAAGTGTTTTCGTCCGATCCAAGACTTGGTTTTTTGAGCGGTGCGCGGTCGCTCCTGGAGCGGGCATCAACAACACTCGATTCGGCTAAGGCAGCGGAATTAGTACGGCAGGCAGGCGTCTGGCGGTTTGACGCGTTCGTTGCTGTGTTCTTTCTCGTGCTCGTCGCGGCGATCGTGCTCGGCTCGACGCGACAATGGTGGCAGCTAATCCGCGGAAGCAAGCGAATCGTATTGCATGAAAACGACTTTGTGCCGATTACGGATGCGCAGCTCGCACAATTTTAAAGAGCACTGCATGCGTCTCGCTTGCCACGGCTGTCCCCGCAATCTCGAGGCTCGCGCTACACGACCCTTCACTTGCTTTTTGCGCGATTTTTTAGTTCCATCGCAAGGTGCCAGTGGATGATCAGGTGACATCGTTAAATGGCGTTGCTTCGAGCGGGCAGCACGAGGGCTTCGCATTCACCACCACGAACTGGAGTGTTGTGTTAGAGGCGCAGGGCGCTTCGCCAGCTGCCCAACAGGCGCTGGAAAGACTTTGTCGTACCTACTGGCGACCTATCTTTACCTTCATCAGACGGGAAGGCACAGGCCCCGACGAAGCCGAAGATCTTACCCAGGAATTTTTTGCGATGCTGTTGCAGCGCCGGAACTTTGACGCTGTTCGCAAAGAGAAAGGACGTTTGCGTTCTTATCTGCTTACCTCGCTGAAGCATTTTCTTGTGAGTGCACACCGTCGCGCGGTGACAGTGAAACGAGGTAAAGGACAACAGCCAGTTCCGCTTGAAGAACTGGCTTCAGTTAAGCACACAGAGATGGAACCAGCAGATCATCTTACCGCCGATCGAATTTATGAGCGGCGATGGGCTTTAACACTGATGGAGCACGTCCTGCGACGTTTGAAGGATGAATACTACATAGCAGGGAATGCCGCATTATTCGATTTGCTGAAGCAATTGCTGCCAGATGAACCGGGCGCGCCATCACGCTCACAAATTGCTGCCCAATTAGGCATGACCGATAATGCGCTGCGGCAAGCCTTCCACCGCTTTCGCCAGCGTTATCAGTTTTTATTGCGCGAAGAAATCAGTCATACGGTTGCGGTGGCTAGCGATGTTGAAGATGAACTGCGCCATTTGATTACTGTGCTGCGAACGTAACGTATGCCAGAAATCCGCGCAGTACATGATGGGGAGCGCGCGTCCGACTCTCCTATCATGAGCAGCGCACCCAGGGTCTGTCGAAAATGCGGCGCGGAGATCTTTGCCGACGCGCCAGAGGGTCTATGTACCGCCTGCCTGTTTGAGACTGGTCTAAGTCTCCTTACTAATGAAACCGATGAACAGCTAAATGCAGGTAGGGCGCGATCGCCGAGCGCGCCGAGAAGCAAGTCAGGCAGCACGCCGACATTCGTCGACTTTGGCGACTATGAATTACTGGAGGTAATCGGTCGTGGCGGCCAGGGCGTGGTATATCGCGCACGACAGAAAAGTCTCAACCGCACCGTAGCTCTCAAAGTGATCGGGCTTGGGCATTGGGCGACAGACGGGCATCTGAAGCGCTTTCGACGGGAAGCGGAGGCGGCCGCCAGCCTTGATCACTCCGGCATCGTTCCTATTTACGAAGTCGGCGAACGCGATGGCTCCTGCTACTTCAGCATGAAGTTAGTCGAAGGCGG
>DATDFM010000009.1:0-5429 GCA_036522635.1 Candidatus Udaeobacter sp.
GTCCAGCGGGTTTGAAACCTGCTGCGTGAAAGGAACAAGGGAGAACATCTCCGCTGGGCGCACAGGGCACAGCCCTATGTTCCGGAGCGTTGCCAACCGTTCACTTTCATCTGACTCACTGCACTAGTATCGCTTCACGGACTTGTCCTGGTTTTTCTGCAAACTGCCTCCCAAGTTGTCCAATGCTGATGTGATTTTCGTGTTCGCCTCGTGCGCGTATTCGTTGAATGGCTTGTTCCAGCCGACGAAAATCAGGGCGGCGATGATTACTATTTCAGCCAGTAGTCGCATATTTGCCTGAGAATGACAGAAAAGCGGAGCCGAAAGCAATCGTTAAATCGTTGCAGACCGGGAGGGGACCACTCCATGATCGATGGTTCAACTGTAGCTTACTGGACAGTCAGACGGCCCACAGGGCCGTGGCTACAGGTCCCCGCAGGCTTGAACCGGTTCGGAGATTCTGACAGGGTTCGGTTTTCGTTGCCCCGCTCGTTGACGTGCGGCAGCGAACGACTCCGGAGCGCTAATACATGTATCGCGGTTTAAGCGTAATTACGATCGCGCCAGTCTTCAATGAATCGGCGAAGATTGGAGAAGTCGTTAGGCGCATTCCACGAGAAATCGTCGACAAAATTTTGGTGGTGGACGACGGTTCCACAGATGATTCAACGGAGGTAGCCCGCTCGTCTGGCGCTCAGGTGATTTCAATGGGCGCAATGCTTGGCGTAGGTGCAGCACTGCGGACGGGTTATGAATATGCCGTCCTGCACGGCTATGACGTCACGGTCACAGTAGCGGGGAACAATAAGGATGCACCCGAAGAAATCCCGTTGCTGTTGGATCCGATCGCGCAGAATCGCGCCGATTTTGTGCAGGGTTCGCGTTTTCTTAAGCGTGGTGCCACTTTCGGAGCGATGCCGGTTTACCGGCGAATCGCCACGCGTTTGCACCCTGTGCTTTTTTCGTTGGTTGCCCGGCGTTGGGTTACCGAATCGACGAACGGCTTCCGAGCGATGAGGACATCCATCCTTTCGGACAGCAGGCTCGATCTGTCACAAGCGTGGTTGCGACAGTATGAGCTGGAACCCTACTTGTATTTGCGCAGTATTCAGCTTGGCTATCGCACCGTGGAAGTTCCGGTGACAAAGATTTATCCGCCCAAACACGCAGGCCAGACAAAGATGAAACCGATCGCCAGTTGGTGGTCAATCCTGCGGCCGCTTGTTTACATGGGTTTCGGCTTGCGAAAGTAGGCGACGTTGCTACAACGAGGCACGACTCGTCATGTCGCAGCAGTCAGATGCAACGCGGATTCGTGAAAATCAAAAGAATGACATGGAAACGTTTAACCGCATCGCTTCCGATGTTACCCTGGGGCGCTCCGTAAAAATATTCGGCTTCGCCAATCTTTACGGCTGTACGGTTGGGGATGAATCGCGGATCGGTTGTTTTGTTGAGATTCAGAAAAATGCCGTCGTAGGCGCCCGCTGCAAGATTTCGAGTCACTCCTTCATTTGCGAAGGCGTCACGATCGAGGACGACGTTTTCATTGGTCATCACGTCTGCTTCGTTAACGATTTGTTTCCGCGTGCGTCCCGGCCGGACGGAACCTTGCAAACAGACGTCGACTGGAAGGTCATTCCCATTCTGGTTGAACGACGCGCGACCATTGGGTCGGGGGCGGTCATTCTGGGTGGAGTTACGATCGGTGCAGGAGCAATCGTTGGTGCCGGGGCGGTTGTGACGAAAAGCGTCGCCGCCCGCACTGTTGTTACGGGGAATCCCGCCCGTCTGCTGCGTACTCTTGGCGAAGGAGAGGCAACGTGAAGATCGTTGTAACTCTTAAAGGCTCCGGGCGATTGGCACAGCGGTGGCCAGGAACTCAGTGCGATTTTCTGCTCCTGCGCATCGGAGCGCCAGGCATGCCGTGCCGGCGTTGTCACGGATGGCAATGATTCGCGTCGCAGTGATTGGGGCTGGCCAGTGGGGGCCGAACCTGATTCGTAATTTCCATAACAAGGAAACGAGCGAAGTCGTGTGGATCGTCGATCGCGATGCGACTCGATTGAACGAAGTGCACGCTCATTTTCCTGATGTGCAGGCTGCAGAGAATCCCGACCAGGCATTGCGCGATTCATCTGTCGACGCCGTCGTCATCGCCACGCCCACAAGCACTCACTACGCGCTGGCAAAAGAGGCGCTCGAGCAGCGCAAGCATGTGTTGGTGGAAAAACCGTTGACCACCGAGGTGAAGCAGGGGCTCGAACTTCTCGATCTTGCTGCAGAACACCGGCTGATCCTCATGGTCGGTCACGTGTTCATTTACAATCCCGCAGTTCGCAAAGTGAAAGAATATCTAGATGCCGGGCATCTTGGGAAAGTATACTACGTCTCGATGGTCCGTACGAATCTTGGACCCGTTCGTCTGGACGTGAATGCTGGGTGGGATCTTGCCGCGCATGATGTTTCAATTGCCAATTATTGGCTCAACACGGAACCACTAAGCGTATCAGCAATGGGAGGAACCTGGATAAATAAAGGCATTGAAGACGTCGTTTTCGCTACTCTGAGATACCCGGAAGGCGTGCTGGTGAATCTACACGAGTCGTGGCTCAATCCGCGGAAAGCCCGCGACATCACGATAGTTGGCGAAAAACGCATGCTGTTGTTCGACGACATGAACCTCGATGAGCCATTACGCGTATACGACAAACAGGCAAGCGATGCGGGCACGCGCCCATATGCCGATTCTTTTACGTCGTTCCGTGCAAGCGTTCCAAAAGGAAAGATTTCAGTTCCGAAGGTGCCTCTCCGAGAACCTCTGACGACGCAGTGCGCACATTTTGTCGAATGTATTGCAACCGGCAAACAACCTCTTACCGGAGGGCGTGAGGGGATCGGTGTGGTGGGTGTAATCGAGGCAATGCAGCGTTCGATGCGTGCAGGAGGCCGCGAAGAGCGAGTGGAGATGTTGGATTAAACTTGCCGGTGCCGCGTTGGCTAAATCGGGCAATCGCACCGCGCAATTCAAGTACGAACACTACCTTGGATGTTGTTTCGCGTACCGACGGTGACACAAGCGAAGTCGGAGAATGCCTTGCGCAACGTAACTGCTTCCAGACATTCCTCGACTGTGCTGGGAATGACAATTAAACAAAATTTTCGGTCATGAGTTGGACGAAACGCGACTGGTTCTTCTGTTTCATCCTGGCGATTACCATTTTACTGGCGTATCAGCCCGCCTGGCACGGGAGTCTTTTGTGGGATGACAGTAATTGTAGCACACCGCCGGAGTTGCGTTCCTTGGATGGTCTAAGGCGAATTTGGTTTCAGCCGAGGGCAACTGCGCAATATTATCCTCTCATTTATACCTCCTACTGGTTTCAGCAAAGGTTGTGGGGCGATTCGCCCAGCGGCTACCATTTGATCAATCTTCTGCTGCACATCGGCTGTGTCGTACTAGTGCTGAAAATCCTGCGTTTTCTGAAGATCCCGGGAGCAGAGCTGGCTACGATCGTGTTTGCACTGCACCCGGTGAACGTGGAAACAGTTGCCTGGATTGCCGAGCGCAAGAACACGCTCTCGGGAATCTTTGCCCTGTCAGCGACACTTGCCTACCTCAAGTTCGATGTGAGCCGAAGCGGAGAAGAGAAGGACGGCCCACAGGGCGGTGGCTACAGGAACTACGTTTTGGCCATCGGCTTGTTCCTTTTCGGGTTGCTAAGTAAGACCGCGATTGTAGCCCTGCCTTTAGCGTGGCTGGTAATTTTGTGGTGGAAACGAGGCGCGCTTTCGTGGCGCCGCGATGTTATACCCTCGATACCTTTCGTTTTTCTGTCAGTCGCAGCTGGGTTGGTAACCCGGTGGTTTGAAAATACTGGCATCGGTTACAAGGCAGGAGAGCTGAATTTTTCCCTTGTGGATCGCTGCCTGATAGCCGGCCGCGCGTTCTGGTTTCAACTCGGGAAATTGTTCTGGCCGTCGAACCTGACGTTCGTTTATCCGCGCTGGGAGATTAATGCGGGAGTCTGGTGGCAATATCTCTTTCCAATCGGCGTGCTTGTCCTGCTGGTAATTCTATGGGGTCTCAAGCGCTGGTCCCGCGCTCCGTTGGCGGGCGTGCTGATTTACATTTTCCTGTTGCTTCCTTCCCTCGGTTTTCTCAACATTTATTTCTTTGTCTATTCGTTTGTAGCCGATCACTGGCAGTACCTGGCGTGCCTCGGGATAATCACGCCGTGCGCCAGTGGGATCGTGCTGTTGGCTGAACGAAGCAAGCGTTGGCAAGGCTGGCTGGAACCGGGAGTCACGCTTGTAATTGCCGGCGTTTTGTTTGTTCTCACCTCACATCAAAGCCGGATGTACACCGACATCGAAACGCTGTATCGAACGACGATCGCCCGGAATCCGGCTTGCTGGATGGCCCAAGTTAACCTCGGTAACATCCTGTACCAGGCCAACCGCATTCCAGAGGCAATGGACCTGTTTAATCAAGCCAGGCGAATAAAGCCGGCCATCGCATGTTATAGCATAGGTAACGCCTTGTTTCTAAAAGGACGAACTTCAGAGGCAATCGATCAATACAAACAGGCGTTGCAGATTGATCCTGATTACGCGGAGGCGCACCATAACCTCGGCAGCGCCTTCCTCCTGAGAGGGCGAATTCCAGAGGCAATAGACCATTACGAGCAGGCGTTGCGGATCGATCCCGCTTTTGCCGGGGCTCACAATAACCTGGGCAACGCCTTGGTTCAAAGCGGCCGGGTGCCAGAGGCCATAGATCATTACAAGGAGGCGCTGCGGATAATTCCCAATTCTGTCGACGCGCATAACAACCTTGGAGCTGCTCTTGTGTTAATGGGTCGAACTTCTGAGGCGATCGAGGAGTTCAAAGCTGCGTTACAGATCAACCCCGCTTCCGCCGATGCGCGAAAGAATCTGGCGAAATTGGAAGCAGCACAGGCGAACACTCCGGCAAAGATCGACCATTGAAGATTGAGGTGCTGTAATGTGCGCTGTCATGTTGAGCGAAGCGGAACATCTCTGATCACTCCGATGGTATGCGCAATCACGAGAAGAAATTAAAGGGTTGGCGCCGAGCAAGGAAGATTGCTGTTATCACGGAAACGAATCCAGACTGGTTCGATCCGATCGACGAATGGGAGCAGCAGCCAACGTTCCTATCAGTGCCCGTGGAAGACGGAAGAAATTATCTGAGATTCTTCGCTTCGCTCAGAATGACAATGGCAAGGGTTTACTGTAACAGCGGAGCGATGAGCGCCCGTTCCTCAGGCAGAAGCGGTTTGGCCCCGAGCAGGAGGGCATCGTTGCGGGCGCCATCTTTGTAGCCGTTCACTGCCAGGACCGCCGCGCGCACCGCGAGCGCGCCCGGCGGCTCCTCGCCGGTGGCCCGCGATCCTCGAAATGCG
>DATDFM010000010.1:0-13982 GCA_036522635.1 Candidatus Udaeobacter sp.
CTCTTGGCATTGTCCGACGTTATCTTAAAACTTAGCCAGCAAAGCGTCCCGGTCCTCGCGAAGCTGGAAAGCAAAGTGGCTGTTCCTCTGGGACAGCCACTTTGTGTTTTTATAAGATGGCTGAGTGGCGTTTGTCTCAAAACTTCGACGCCACAGGCCTAAAAACTCCGACGTAATCCGACAACATTCGCGGTCGACCAAAAGCGGCTCGCCTCTAGCTCGTAACTGGAAGTTACCGCTAAGCTGGCAATTTTTAGTGTCATAGCTACGCCAAACTCCTGCTCTTTTGTTATGTGGCGATTATGGCGTTACTCCCAAGATTTGGTAGCAACATCTCCGTCTTTAACGCCGGGAGGGGAAACCGGCGTGCCCGTGGGAGGGCCACCTTGTGTTTCGAGGGTAGCGACCTTTGTTATTGGGAACTTCGAACAGAACAATGGTTTAGCTTGCTAATCACTAAGTCGAGGTCGCTGCGGGCGGCGAACGGTCCTGATTCGTCGGAGTGTCTTACGTTTAGTCGGATTTCCTTACGAAATACTGATGGATAAGCAAGCAGCCAAGAATCACCGGTTACCAGTAAGTAGCTGGAGCGTTTTAATTTGCGTCGGTTTTCGGTGAACGCAGCAAGGTTGGCATCCCTATTGCTTTTTCCTTAGGAAAGAAAAACCTCACCCCAAAAACATATGAAGAATATCACGAAAACAATCTTGGCAGTCATCGCAGCTGGCTTGGTCAGCAGTGTTTTTTCCACGCAGCAAGCCCAGGCGGCACGCATAAACGGCACAATTGATTTTGCTGGCTCAGTGATGTTTGATACGCAGTCGCTTGCTACCGCGACTCAAGTTACGCAGTGGCGTGACGTGTTTGGGAACCTCGGCTTTTCAAACGTCGCAGCGACCACCGGCGATTTCTCAACTATCTCACTTGGTACTCAGGCGACCATGGCCATGCCATGGATCTTTAGCCCCTCCACGGGCACTCCCGGTCTCTGGAGCGTCGGAGGGTTCACGTTTGATCTTCTTAGCTCAACGATCGTGACGCAGAACGCGACCTTCCTGAATATATCTGGCACAGGGATCGTGAGCGGTAATGGCTTCGCCCCAACTAATGCAAACTGGGCTTTCACCGTCCAGAACGCCGGCCTTAGCACCGCGACGGCGCGGGGCGGCTTATTTTATAGTTTTTCAGCGAACTTGGCGACACAAGGTGTGCCTGATGGCGGCTCCTCGGTCGCGATGCTGGGGATTGGTTTGGGGGTGGTTGAGTTCATACGCCGCAAGTTCCGCCTCCGCAGTTAGTAAGGCGGTGTACTGACACGTTTTCGACCGGGCAGGAAATACCTGCCCGGTTTTTTGCTATTAGTCGGTCAGCCTGAAGGTGATCGTAAACATGTATGAATTCCGCTGAGCCTAGGATCTCATTCCGGGCGTTAGTAAACTTTACGTTCGCTCAGCGACAACAGATTCGAGAGGTTACCTCCTACTCCTTTCTTTCGCGAGCAGGACATCACGCCGGAAGCACTTTTGCGCTCGAGACGTCGATTTCGATCGATCGCCCAAGAAAATCGAGCAGCACCCGAATTCGCTCTTTCGCCGGTAGGACTTGAGTTATTACGACCTCAAGGCCGCGAAAGGGTCCTTCTATGATATGAACTGGTTGTCCGATCTTGAGCGAAGAGTCGATCGTGACCACTTCGTCGACTCCGGCGTGCGATCGAAGAACCGTAATGGTTTCCTCCGGCAGCGTTGCCAGATGATCTCCAAAGCGGACGATCCCTCTGATTCCGTGAGAACTTTCAACAGCGCGACGCTGTGTTGAATAATTGAATCTTGCAAATATGTACCCGGGGAACATCGCCTCAACAAACCACACTGGTCCCCGCTGCGTCAGCTTACGGAATCTCAGCCTTGGTGATAGACATTCGATTCCGTACAGCCGACGCAACGAGATAGAGGCTAAATGTTCTCGTTTCGGCTCCGCCCTGAGACAAAACCACAGCGGCTCGTCCAGTAGCGCGAGCGCAGCGGCAGACTGCGTCACAATCCTGACTACGGTCTGGGAACCTCAAAGTTCCAAAAAAACGGGAAGAATCTAATGTCACCCAAAACACGAGTCCTGCGAAAGAACGATTGCGGTGAGCGCGTTCGTGCTTAAGGTGCGGATCTCCAATTTTCTGAAATGCTCTTCACGATTCTCGCTCAGGCTCAATCGGGATCGCCTGGACCTATGCCCGGCGGTGGTATCGGCTCGTTTTTTGTCCCGCTTATTTTCATTTTCATCATCATGTATTTTGTGATGATTCGGCCGCAGAAGAAGCGGCAGCAACAGCAGCAGAGTCTAATTGCCAGTTTGAAAAGTGGCGACCGCGTGGTGACCAATGCTGGCATTCACGGTCTCATTTCGAATGTAAAAGAGACCACCGTGCTGGTGAAAGTGGCCGATAACGTAAAGATCGAAATCGACAAATCGGCGATTACCAACGTGCTGAAAGAGGCGTAAGATTACAACGTTGCAGTTTCGAAGCCGGACTAAACAAGCAGCGAGAATGAGCAAATCGAGATTCGAAGGATCTGAAATTCCATGACCCCAGCGCTCACTTTCTTTATTGGACTCGCCATATTGGTGCTGTTCGGCTGGTATTTCGCGAGTGAAAGCGAGCGGTTGCGCCGCATTTTAGGAACTGTACTCACAATCGTCGTTACAGCGTTTTGTCTTTGGTCCGTCTATCCGCCATTCGACCAAAAGGGACCAGACGGCACGTTGATTCGCCGCGGGAAGATTCATCTTGGTCTCGATCTTCAAGGAGGCACTTCGTTTCTAATTCGGCTGGAGCCTCCGGCAAGCGCCGACGGCGGCAAACGGCCCATTACAAAATCGATGGTGGATCAGGCCATCGAAGCCATACGTAAGCGTGTCGACCGATTTGGGGTAAGCGAACCGATTATTACCCCGCAAGGCAATGATCGTATCCTGGTCCAAATTCCGGGTCTTGATGCTGCCAACATTCAGGAAGCACGCGAACAACTTTCACGCGTAGCCAAATTGGAGTTCCGCCTGGTGTATCCCGATAATGGTCAACGCCTCAAAGCGATTGATGACGGAAAAGAAGTGATTCCGCCAGAATACAGGATTGAAACTTATAAACAGGAAGTTCAGGGCGGAAAGCCAATTGAGGAGCGGTTGCTCGTCAAAAAGAAAGCTGATCTTGGCGGCAACCATGTTTCGCAAGCCGCTGCAGGCTACGGTCAGGAAGGATGGGAAGTCACACTCAGGTTCGACAACGAAGGTGCGAAGACATTCGGTCAAATTACTGAAGCGCATGTGAACCATCGGTTCGCAATTGTTCTTGATGGCGTAATTCAGTCCGCGCCTGTTATCAGGACAGCGATTTACGGCGGTAGCGCGGTCATCAGCGGCGGACGCATGGATGAGGTGGAGGCCCGCAATCTCGCCAGCGTGTTGGAGAATCCGTTGCAAACCCCGGTGAAGATTGAGGAGGAGCGCCAGGTGTCGGCGAGCCTCGGCAGTGACTCGATCAAGAGCGGCATCTATTCAGGAATCGCAGGCTTCATCCTGGTTGTGGTGTTCATGATCATTTATTATCGGTTGGTCGGTCTCATCGCGGACATCGCTTTGCTGATCAACTGCATCATGGTGGTTGGCGTGCTTGGCATGTTCAACAGCGTCCTGACTCTACCCGGCATTGCAGGCCTTATTCTCAGCTTGGGAATTGCGGTGGACGCGAACGTTCTGATCTACGAACGGCTTCGGGACGAAATCAAGCAGGGAAAATCGCTTCGTGTAGCCACCGATACTTCTTATCGAAAAGCGTTCAGCGCAATTTTCGACGCTCACGTTACGCAGTTTCTAACAGCGGCGATTCTTTTCTGGTTGGCGAGCGGACCGGTTAAAGGTTTCGCGCTCACGCTGACCATCGGCATCGTGGCGTCAATGTTTTCATCGCTACTTGTCACTTATACCTGTTTTTCATGGGCGTTCGCGCTCGGCTGGCTCAAGCGGGTGTCCATGCTTCATCTCATTCGTTCAAAGGGGTTCGATTTCCTTGGAAATGCGCCCAAGTTTGTATCGGTATCGGCCGTTGCCGTGGCACTGTGCCTCGCTGTTTTGCTCATGAAGGGCGAGCGCAATCTGGGTGCGGATTTCAGAGGGGGCGATTTGCTTGTTATCTCTGCGGCCCACAAGCTAACACCGGATGAAGTACGCAACGCCCTGGCTCACACCGGATTTCAAAACAGCAGTATTCAATCGGAAAGGGTGGCGAATCGGGATCTCATCAGCATTCGAGCTGACTCAGGCGCCGCCGACAAAATCAAAACGCGGCTCAGCGAAGCATTGCCAACCGCAGGTCTGAAGTTCGAACAGACAGACCATGTTGGTGCGCTCGTGGGGAAAGAACTGGCGACAAAGAGCGCGCTGGCGCTTGCGCTTGGGCTGCTGGGAATTTTCGTGTACGTCAGTTTCCGGTTTGCGACCTCGTTTGCCATCGGTTCACTGGTGGCATTAGCTCACGACCTTATTATAACGATTGGTATCTTCGCATTAAGCGGGCGCGAGCTTTCCCTGATTATGGTGGCGGCGATCCTAACAATCGCCGGTTACTCCATTAACGATAAGATTGTCGTCTTCGACCGCATCCGCAGTGGCTTGCGCGACCGATTGTCTGGATCGGTGGCAGAAGTGATGAATACCTCGATCAATGAAACGCTGTCGCGAACAATCCTCACCGGAGGAACCGTTTTGCTGACGGTCCTCGCCTTATATTTCTTTGGTGGCCCAGTTCTAAATGACTTCGCGTTCTCCTTTCTTATCGGCATTATCGTCGGAACCTATTCATCTATCTTCATCGCATCGCCTATCGTCCTGTGGTGGACGCGGGCGAGAGGCCGCGATACAAGTGCGCTTCGTCGCGAGATGATTCAGCAAACGAGCACCGCCGGCCGGCTGGCGCCCCGGTCATAATTGCTCAATAAGAAGCCACCTGCTTTCGAGCGAAAAATTCCGACCCGCTACGGTCATGGAATGTTCGCGAGAATTTTCTCCAGCTCGACGCTGGTAAAAGCATGCAGCGTCTGAGTGCGAATATTGCGCAGTATGTCCGCCGACAGCAACACACTGGCAGCTGTTTCATCATCCGGTGCTTCAAAGATGCACACCCGGTCGTATTGACCGAGAGTCCACTACATTTGCTTGATGCTGACTCCATCGACTGCACCTTTGCGGCCCATTAGGCCACTCGGTAAGTCCTTTCTCTGGCAGCGTGTATCCGTTGTCTGCGAATTGCACCAAGCTGATGTGGCCACGATTTACCTAAGTAATCGAATAAGAGGTGGAGGCGAGGGGAGTTGAACCCCTGTCCTCGTCGCTGTCCACGCAAACATCTACATGTTTATCCGGCGAAAAGTTCTGAGGAGCCAAGCCGTGCGCCGGCGCACTACCGACTCCCGAGTGTCCACGAAATCGATTCACGAAGCGGCGCGGTCACTCCGCCGATTCGCCAGCCTGCTGTCCTCGTTTTCGCCGTTAGCAGGCGTCACTGCGAAAACGTCACGGTCAATTAAGCCGCGAGAGCGAGACCTTCGTTGTCTGCGTTTATTTGTTTGGTCCGGTTTTTAACGAGGCCAACGAACCATCCTCGACATGCCGCCTGCGCTTCCAACAATGAGTCGAAGCCAGTACGCCCCCAATAATTTGTGCTTGAACAAGTACCTCTGTTTGCACTCTCATGCAAGCAGTCCGAGGGTGGTCCGAATCGGTTAAATGGCGATCGAAATTACATCTGAATCCCTGGCTGGCGCGCAGCCGGACCCAACCGGCGATTACAAGAAACAGCCGCTGGGAGTGCCGGAGTTTCCGAGTCCAGCCCAGCGCAGTTCCCGATCTCGATTTAGCCTAACAAGTTCGGGTTGGGCTCGACGCAATTTTAGCAGTCGGGCGCGCGAACTTTCAGGCGGTGACGCTATCATACTGTCCATCCCGAAGAGTGGTCGCACGTGGCTTCGGGCATTTCTTTGTGCTTATTTCTGCAGACGGTTCGGCCTGGATTTCACATTGCGTACTGGACGTTTTGACCTGCCCGGCTTTCCGCGCGTTGTATTTTCTCATGACATCTTCGAGCACCGTACAAAGGGCGATCGTTGGGACAGGATTCGCGGCAAATATCTCATCCCTCGACGGGAGCTTAAACGTGCGAAGATCATTCTGCTCGCCCGAGATCCACGTGATTGTTTCGTTTCTCTCCACTTGCAACTAACACGGCGCGATCCGAATGCGCCAGTTAACCTCAAGCGAAAAACGGTGAACGAAATGTTGCGCGACGAAAGGTTTGGTCTCCGCGCCATCGTTAGTACCATGAACGATTGGATGGATGAATTTTCTGAGCGTGAAAACTTCACTCTCGTTCGATATGAGGCATTGCGCGCAGCGCCGGCCGAACTGTTCCGTGATTTGCTTGGAATCCTTGGTGAACCAGCGCCAGACGCGAATATTTTTCAGGCGGCACTGGAGTTTTCCCAATTTGAGAACATGCAAAAATTAGAAGCGGCCGGGGCATTTGATTCAAATATCCTTCACCCGGGCGATGTGCGCGATCCCGAATCGTTCAAGGTTCGTCGCGGGAAGATCGGCGGTTATCGCGAGTACCTTTCAGCTGAGGATCAACAATTTGCAGCAGAAGCAATGACAAAACTTGACCGGCGGTTCGGCTATTCGGCCTGAAGCCTGCTCCCTGTGTCCCATGTCTGCAGCGTCGGGATAGGAAAACGAGCTTACAGATTGCCTACGTGTGCAGGCCAACAACCTGTTTCGTCCTTAAGAAATTTCATCGGAAAAGCCTTGCTTTTTTTCACTACGCCGTAGTAGGAATCAAGCCTACAGCATCGCATTCCAAAAAGTAGCAATGGCAATGAAGCATCTCGTCCCACTGGTTTTCCTCGTTGCAATCACCTCAGGTGTAGTTTGCCTCGAATACGAACTGGCCCAGTGGCTGGGACTTGGATTAGTACTCATTGCGGTCTGTGGATTGGCTGTTATAGCTGTCGCACTCTCTTGTGCGCCGCTAGGCCGCGACACGCGGAACGCATTTTATGTTTGCTGGAGTCCCCGGTGCGCGACGCAAATTCCTCATCATCGGTTCTCACGGTTGATACGCGCGCGGCTGTAATTTGAGGATTCGGCGCTGCCGACATCTTTTCGTTGCTAACTCCTGTGCTTCGAGTGTTCCGCAAAAATGGGCAAAAAAGCTGCGTATGGTTACAACGAATTCTCCACTACGGGAATCATGGCTATGGTAAGAGCGATCTGATGCGCGGTTTTAGCCTGTAATTTCCGGCCGCAGCAAAGGGCCGATGTGGTCGAGTTGTGGCGCGCATTTCACCGGTCATCTCCGTTAGCAACGCGCGCTACTTATCGGTTGCGAGCTCTTGCAGACAGCCGATGCGACCAAAAAGATTTCGGGATTCGATCAAAATTACTTGAACCTTGATTTCCTACTGCCGTAGTATGATATTGAAATCCTACCAATTCAGTAGACATTGAACGGACGGAGGGACCGCGTTTATGAAGCATGTAGCCGGATTGATGTGGTTGGGCTCGTTGTACACGGGCGCACTTTGGATTGAGTATCAAACAGCCCTGCTCCTGGGAACCGGGTGCTTCCTTTTTGGTGTTGGATCTACATTAGCGGTTTTGGCTAGTACGCTTTATCGCGCCCCGGAAGGAGACGAGCGACCTGACGGTCTGCATGTCGGCCGGGCACGCGGCGGAGCGAGCTCGTTTCGCTACATCCGATTCTCTCAACCAGCGCGCGCGCGACAATGAGATTGTATTGCGGCTCGTGGAACAATTCGACTGATTCATAAATGAAACTTTCCAAACGTGGCGAGTACGCGTTGCGCGCTCTGATTGATTTGGGGATCGCGTCCGAACTCGGCTGGCCCATGCTTCAAATCAGCGAGCTCGCCTCAAAAGAGAAACTACCGATCAAATTTCTTGAGCAGATTTTTACGCAACTAAAATCCGCCGGTTACGTCGCGAGCAGGCGCGGAAAATTTGGCGGGTACTCTCTCGCGCGGCCAGCGAATCAGATCAAATTCGGTGCGGTCATTCGTCTAATCGACGGCCCACTGGCGCCGATCCGCTGTGTCAGCCAGACGTCGTACGAGCGGTGCTCGTGCCCCGATGAAGCTCACTGCGGATTACGGATGTTGATGTTCGATGTACGAAACGCAATTAGCACGATCCTGGACCGGTACAGCCTCGCAGAAATCGTTGAAATCACGCTCCGCAAATATCGCCGCGACAAAGTTACGCCGCCTTTTCTGCACCGATCGATTCCGCTCAGCTCGATCTTACTTCAAAACAAGGAGGGCTTTTGGAGTAAGCGAAGGGCCGCAGGTAAACGATTTTCAGGGTCCTCAGGGAAAGAAACCAATAACCATCCGCCAAAAGTGCGGTGAGGAAACAATCATGTTGCAACATTCTTCAACAACAAAAATCGCGCTGCTTGCGAGCATTGTGGCTGCCGTCCAGCCGCTACCTGCACAGAGTGCTTCGGAATCTGATCGATTGGAGAAGCTCGAACGTGCAGTGGAACAATTGCAAAAGCGTAACGCCGAACTTGAGGCCGAGGTGCGCAGCTTAAAAAAGCAAACTGCTGCTGCGCCCGAGGGGAAGTGGAAAACAAACGTCACTGATGATGGAAAAACGTACGTCGAAAAGTCCGTCGTAGCGGAGAAACCGCCGATTTACGTTCAGCAGCGTGGACCCGAATTGAAGCTGGTGTTGGGTGGCTTTATTCAGGTCAATGCTGAAGGCGGCGACGCGTTCGCTTTCAATGGGAATTTTGGTCAAACCGCGATCAACGACCGTTTCCGGCTGCGCCGCGCACGCATTAATTTGACCGGTGATTTTGCGGAGCAATTCGATTTCAAAATGGAAGGCGATTTTGCCACTGGTGACGGGCTCAGTAGCAACCGACTTGGATTTGAGGCCACGGATATCTGGATCAACTGGCATCAGTTCGCGGCAGCGCAGATCAAAGCCGGCCAGTATAAGGCCCCCTTTGGGCTCGAACAGCTAACTCCGGACACTACTCTGTACACGATCGAGAGGAGTTTGCCTACCAACGCGATCACTCCGGAGCGGCAAATCGGCGTGGAGCTGTGGGGAAAACCATTGACCGGCATCTGGCCTGAGCAGAAGGATCTGCTGACCTATTACGCAGGAATTTTCAATGGCAACGGTCGGAACATTAGCGTCAACGACAACAACGAATTCATGTATGTGGGTCGTCTGGAGCTGCAGCCGTTTAACGGCAAAATTTTTGGTCAGACGTCCTTTCTAAACCTCGGTGGCGACGTCCTTTGGAGCCGCGATGCAGCCGGCACAAATATCTCCACAGCGGGAAACCTATTGGTTAACGACGATGGTTCTCTCTCACCATTCAATCTGCCGAGCGCCGACGAAAGAGCAGCCTGGAGTGTGGATGCCTGGCTTGAGGTAGGGCCCTTCGACTTGATAGGTGAGTACCTTCAGGAACACGTCGAAGGTCGCACAGTCAACGGCGTGGCTCCGAAGTTCTCCAATTTTACGACCGACGGATTTTATGTAACCGGCGGTTATTTTCTTGTTCCGAAAAAACTACAGGCGGTTGTGCAATGGCAGTATCTAAACCCCGGACAAATGGGGAATGACGGCCTCTACTCCATTCTGGGTGGCCTCAATTACTACATCCGTGGAGACGATCTCAAACTGATGGTGAATTACATCCATACCTGGTCGGATTTCCGGCAGGCGAATTCCGAGTTTGGCCAGGATCAGTTCGACGAAATCATCGGTCGACTGCAACTGATGTTCTAGCCTCCAATAAGAGGGAAGACACCGACTAATTTGTAACGGGTGTGGCTAAACGAATATGAAAACAAAGATCACAGCGATGATTGGAGTATTATTGCTTTCGCATTTTGCGACGGCTCAAGAGAAGACGACGATTCGATTCGGACATTTTCCGAACATCACTCATGCACAGGGCGTAGTGGCGCACGCGCTTTCGCGACAAGGTAAAGGCTGGTTCGAACAGCGTCTCGGACCGAACGTTGAGATTCAATGGTTTACTTACAATGCGGGCCCGTCGGCAATGGAGGCGATCTTCGCAAGATCGCTCGATGTGACGTACGTCGGTCCGGGACCGGCGCTTAATGCATACTTCAAATCGAACGGCGAAGAGATTCGCGTCATTTCCGGCGCGGCCAATGCGGGTGCGGCTTTGTTAGTGAAGGGTGATTCGCCGATCAAGGCTCCCGCCGACTTTCGCGGAAAGAAGATCGCAACGCCTCAACTGGGGAACACTCAAGACATTTCATGTAGAGCGTGGTTGAAAGCCCAAGGATTCAAAGTCACGCTAACCGGCGGCGACGTGACAGTCATTCCGACTGCGAATCCGGATCAGCTCGCACTGTTTCAAAACGGCGGTGTTGACGCGGTTTGGACTGTCGAGCCGTGGGTAACCCGACTCGAACGTGATGCGAAGGGGCGGGTATTTCTGGAGGACAGGGATACGATTACGACGTGGCTTATATCTAGTGTGAAGTTCCTGCGTGGTCGGCGCGAGTTGGCCAAGAAAATCGCGGAGGCGAATACCGAACTGACGAAATGGATTCAGCAGAATCAAGCAGAAGCGCAGCAGCTATTGATCCAGGAACTCAAAGCTGAAACGCGAGCTGACTTCGCCTCGGATGCTGTCGCGCAGGCGTGGAATCGGATTCAGTTCACCAGCGACGTATCCCGTGATCTGATCGCCAAATCAGTGCAGGACGGAAAGGATGCGGGCTTTTTCAGAGGCTCCACAGATAGTTCGAAATTGGTTGAAATTCCCTAAATGCAACGACTCACCCACCGTTCGTCAGCCGCCGAGGAGCTGGAGGTCATCGCACCGTCGAAGCTCGCGATCGAAAACGTCTCGAAAAGTTTCAAAGGCGCATCCGGCGCGGTGCTCGCGCTCGATTGTGTTAGCCTGAACGTTGCCGAGGGTGAATTCGTTTGTCTGGTTGGTGCCAGCGGTTGCGGTAAATCGACATTGCTGAACATCATCGCCGGTCTCGAAAAACCAGATACCGGAACCGTGCAAGCTGATGGCAAACCAATAACCGGTCCTGGCCGCGAACGGCTCGTGATGTTTCAAGAACCCGCCCTCTTTCCCTGGCTCAACGTATTTGGGAATGTCCTGTTTGGACTCAAGCTCAAGCCGAA
This sequence comes from Candidatus Udaeobacter sp., assembly GCA_036522635.1. Classification (GTDB taxonomy): domain Bacteria; phylum Verrucomicrobiota; class Verrucomicrobiia; order Chthoniobacterales; family UBA10450; genus Udaeobacter. The sequence continues at coordinate 11,266 of DATDFM010000010.1, forward strand.
TCTGACTAATAAGGATCGACACGACGTTGCGAAGTACTATCTCGAGCTCGTCGGTCTCAGCAGGTTCGAGCGAGCCAACATTCATGAGCTTTCTGGTGGAATGAAGCAGCGGGTGTCGCTTGCGCGTGCACTGGCGCCTAACCCGCGCGTGCTGCTAATGGACGAGCCGTTTGCTGCTCTCGATGCGCTGACTCGTGAGCAACTCTATGGCGATCTTCAGCGAATCTGGAAGGCGCGGAACAAAACTATTTTGTTTGTGACACACAACGTTCGCGAAGCGGCTTGTCTCGGTGATCGTGTCATTGTTTTTTCGCCGCGTCCCGGTCGTATTCGCGAAGAATTTGCTGTGGATCTGCCTCGGCCACGCGACATCAACAGTGTCGACCTGGCGGTTCACTCCACGGAGATCACCAAGGCGCTGAAGAGTTATGGTCAACCGGAGGTCGTAATCGCAGAATGAAACGCTTTTTGTTGGCAGCTCTGTTCTTTGTTGTTCTCCTGCTGATTTGGGATGCGCTGTTTCGCGCAAAGATTTGGTCGCCGGTTCTTCTGCCGTCGCCGCAGCAAGTCGCGATTTATTTAGAAAGCGTAGCGGTCGATGGAACGCTGCTAAAAGCGATCATTGTCACGATGCGCCGGTTACTCACAGGTTACATTATCGGACTTGTTGTGGGTCTCCCGTTGGGATTGCTAACCGCGCGTTGGAAGGTTTTGCAGGACACGATTGGAACTCTCGCCCTCGGTTTCCAGACGTTGCCGAGTGTCTGCTGGGTCCCTCTTGCGTTGTTGTGGTTCGGACAAACCGAAGCCGCCATGCTTTTCGTAGTGGTAATGGGCACGCTTTGGTCGGTGGTAATCGCGACTGAGACAGGCGTGCGCAACGTGCCGCCAATTTACAGGCGTGCTGCTTTAACCATGGGCTCCAAGCGTCTGCACATGTGGTTCAAAGTTATCCTGCCAGCCGCTCTTCCATTTATCGTTAGCGGAATGAAACAAGGTTGGGCATTTGCATGGCGTTCACTGATGGCTGCCGAAATTTTTGTCACCATTCTGACCGGTTTCGGGCTTGGACAGCTTCTACACTACGGCCGTGAATTGAGCGCAATGGAACAGGTGATCGGTATCATGATTGTCATCGTCGTCATTGGCTTGTTGGCGGACAAAATTTTCTTTTCTCCGATCGAAAAATTTCTGCACCGACGTTGGGGTACTAGTTAGGCATGATCTTCAGACAAAAGCGAGCACCGGTGTCTGCGCGGCGTGAGGTGCGCGTTAGCAACGAACTGGGATTGCACGCGCGTCCTGCCGCTCATTTTGTAAAACATGTCAGGACTTTTCGGTCCGAAATCTGGCTTGTCACCGCTGATGGCCGGTATTCGGGTTCAAGCTTAATCGAGATTTTGCGGGCGAACCTCGATTGTGGAGCGACCGCGACGCTCGAAGCACACGGTGTCGATGCCGAGGAGGCCGTGGAATGTCTGGAAAAGTTGCTGGGCGAACTGAATAAGTTCGACGAACCCTAACGGAGGGGTCGGCCAACCAGGATTCCGCTGTCGGAGCCGTAACGATACAAGTACTTCGAGAGTTCATCGTCGACGACAACCTTGCCGTAATTACTGGGGGAGGAAGCGTGCATAAAATGCAAAACGCCATCGCCCGTGCGCAAGGCCAGTCCGACATGTGCCGTCGAATGGAGTCCATTTCGTTCGCGCGAAATCACGCCAATGATATCGCCGCTGCGCAATTTCGGCTCGATCTTGGCGACCTGGCTTTTTGGAATTTCATAGAGTGGCCGTGACGATACATTCGCTTCCATATGCGCAAGCGGCCCGAGCAACGACTTATTCGCAGCAAGATACCGGTAATGCCGCCAGCCAATGCTCATCTCTCGAGCAGAATGGGGAACGCTGCGTCCACCGAGGTCACGTGTCATGTCTTCCACCAAACCGCGCCGATTGTTATCGTAAAGCCAGTCTTCCAGGTAATGCAGTCGGGAAAGGTAATCGCCGGTACATTGCCCGCCGCGGTATCGATCCATCTCGATGTAGAACAGCAAACGCTCGGGAGTCCAATTGGATTCCGTTTCGTTTAACATTCGCGCAAACCCGAGTGCCGTTTCGAAAAACGTCCAGCAATCCATTCCCGTGAAATTCACTGAAGGCGACTCGATGCGGTTATCGATTTCCAGGGTGAAATGTTTGTATCGGGTGCCGACCAGCGCTTTTCCAACCGCCGCAGTCCGATCACCGATCGGTAGTGATTTCCAATTTTCTGCTTTGGCCTTCGCAACCAGCCGGTTGAATTGGTCCTGTCCTTTGAACACGGTGCCGAATGGCAAGTGCGATTCGGACGCCATCCCGGCCGAACAAATTAAAAAAAGTATAACGCCGACGGTCCAACTCCGCATGAGAAGAGGTGTAACTGAACGCGGGACCTTGAAACTTACAAGGTCAAAAAGAGATTAGCGGGATTACAGCGCAAGACCTGGAGAATTGGCACGTCCGAAGTTTGTAACGTTTTAACGCTTTCCACTTTGTAACTGTCTCATATTCTCTTAACACCGTGCCAATCCGCTTTCCGAAAAAGAAACGGCGAAACATCGTTCGCCAGGCGCCACACGACGACGGTTCCATTCCAGCGGGTCGACATTCCACTCGCGTCCGGCTCCGGCCGCGATCCGATTGGCACAAACGCAATTTCCTGACGAGCGTTTTGAT
>DATDFM010000011.1:0-4650 GCA_036522635.1 Candidatus Udaeobacter sp.
GGGCCCCCGACTTGTTAGGCATTGTCGCTGTTCTCGATTCGATCTTCTAATTGGCGTCTGACACAGACACGCTACAAGAACTGCTCACGCTTTTGTAACTTTCGTTGAGGACTCGCCGCGGGAAGCAAGCTCTGGACGCTACAGCTCACTCAGTAATGATGTAGCGGCCGGTGTGTCAGCCGTAAAGTGCCTGACTAGTCAGGTCTTTTGAAAATTCGTTTACCACCCGCTTCGCAAGGAGTGCACGGAGTTTTCCAGGTTTTCGACAGCCTCTGCGGTCTCGGGCTCTCCGGCGGCGGGAGGCGTAGGTGGTCAATTATTCTCGTTACTGCGGTAACTCGAGACAAGTTGTCAGGTGCCAGACTCGTTAGTCGATTTCCTTTTAGACCTGGTCGTCGTTTTCTTTCTTGCGCGCGGCCGCTTTTGCGATTTCGGAGCGCTCGGTTTATTGGCAGCGGGAGTAGCTTGTTGGTCTTCCGGCTTGGACGCACGCTTCTTCCGCTTTGTGTCGCGCTGTTTGTTTCTGTCGCGCAAGTAGGCCCTGAATTTCTTATATGCGATTCCGCCCCCGAATCCGGCAGCGGCGATCGTAATCGCAGCTGCAATTTTCACCGGCCCCTTTCCGGGCGCCAGGTGCCATGGACATTTTTCCAGCGGATATTTATCGGGCAGCGTGAACGCACAACCGGGCGACGAACATTTGCGGGACATGGGTGTTATTATTCCTAACGAATTCTCATTGAATTACAAACAAAGTATCGAGTTTGGCGCTAGCGATGGTTCCATCAGTGCGCAATGAGGCATTCATCGCATTAATCGCCTCGCGCGCGCAAAGGTGGATCGGCCTCTCCGAGGACGCTGGAAAAACATACGCCGCACAGCGGCTCAAATAGATGCTCTTCTCGATAATTGAAACCCAACGCGCTCAGAGATCGCGTTCCACCTTCCTACCACACTCTCGGCGCGGCCCGCAATCTGCGGGAGCCGCGCCCTGCCAAAGAATCTGCGTAATCTGCGAACAGTCAGTTACAAATTGAATCAGGAAAGCAGAAACCCAGGAAAGGATTTGCTATATCAGGTAAAGCGAACAGTGACTTGGGAAAATCTGCGGATGTATTCGCTTTTTTCTTAGATCGAATCGCGTATACCGCGATCGAAATCGCGTGGGCCGACGACGCCGGACATTCTATCCCACACCGAGCTCACCGCCGGACGCACCGTGTCCCACGGCAAAGCTGAATCGGGTTTCCCGACCTCGTAATCATTTGCCACGGATTCCTCCACTTCGTCGAATTTCTTACCGGGATACTTCTGGAATGAAGCGTAGCCGGTGCGATACGCGTGCTCATACTCATCGTAGGAAGAATTTTTCGCGTACGGTTGTTTCGAATGTTGTTGCTTCCAATACGCGGCTTCGTTTTCAGGAAATACCCACGCGCCGCTGTCAGCCTTTTCTGATTGCGAATTTTTTTGCATAACTAATTCCCTTCTATTGTTCCCCTATAGAACTTCGACTGTTGCGGGCCGATCGGTCGTCTGGAAAAACAAACGGGAGTGTTCTCTACGACATAGCGGCGACGCCCCCGTCGCCTTCTTCTACTTCGTTGCGAACGGTGGCCGCGCCATTCCATTTACGCAGCTCACATCGATATTTTTTGCGTCGCCTTTATCCAGAAATTCGAGCGCGATCCGATCGATACAACCAAGGTTCGTCAGGCCACTCACCTCATGTGCCGCCTCGGGAATAATGACGTGTCTGCTGTTCGGCAAAGATTTGGCGACATCTTGGCCGTACTTTGGTGGCGTGATGGGATCCAGGTTGCCGGAAAAAATCAGCACCGCCGCGTTTGAGCGAACGGGCTCGAGAAAATCGGCTGGAATCTCGCCGCGCGGCCACATTCCGCAGGCGCGCGTTTGTTGGAACACGCGGTAATTCCCGAATGGGTTACCCGCATTCAGCCTCGTCGCTTCCTCCTGGTTGATAAATGGCACGTCTTCCGCGCATGTGACCGACAAATACATTCCGTCCGCTATGAAATCGGGGATCGACGGTGCGATCGCTTGCTGAAGAAACGGCTCGAAATCGCCTTCAGCCGCATGGTGAACAATCAGTGGAATCCGCGCCGCCTTGTCGCGTCCATACATCCAGGTCCTGATCTTCTCCGCAAAAATATCGCGCTGAATTTCGACAGTGGTCGGCGCAGCCTTACCGCGCGGTGAATATTCCACGCGCGCGGGTTCTTTCTCCAATCGCTGCAGCACGTTTTTCCAATCATCGCGAATTTGCGGGAACGCCGCGTGACAAGAAGCATCCTGCTCGCATTCGCCTAACAAGAGGTCCATTGCTCGCGCTGCCGATTCAGAATGGTGCAGCGGCATTCTTATATTAGTCGGCGCAACCGCCAGCAAGATCGCGCTTCGCACGTGCTCTGGATGCCGTCGCATATAAACCTGCGCCGCCTGCGTCCCGTACGACCCGCCAATAACATTGATCTTGTCGTAACCGAGCCACGCTCGCACATCATCCAGATCATCCATGGCGATGGATGTTGTGTATTGCGTCAGGTCGGCGTGCTGCTCGAGCGCGTGCCGCATTTCCCTGACGTAATCGACTGGATACATCTCGCTCAGATAATGCTGCGGTGTTTTCTCCTGCCGTATTGAAAGCCGGTTCGATTGTCCGGTGCCGCGCTGATCGACCAACACCACGTCGTGCCGGCCACGATATTCTTTGCCGGGTCCAGCCCAGAAATCTGCGCCATCTGTTGACGCTGCACCCGGCCCTCCCGCCAGATCGAACAATGGTTCCGCTTTGTTCTTTTGATCGAGCGCCGGCAGGACAACGATATTCAGATCGATCATTCGACCGGTGCGCGTTTTTCGGTTTTCAAAAACCGTCAGTTTCCCACAAAGCAATTCCTCACCCACTCCAGGGACGTGACATGGCTTCAGCCTCGATAGACCGCCAGTCAGCTGAACATGTTTGGCGCACCCGCCCAGATCGAGCACAAACAAAACTGCGCCTGTGATGATCAGCACGGTCGAACAAACCCAGCGGAATCCGCGCACACATGACGCTATTGCGTCTCCATGAGGTCACGCAAATCCAATTCCGCATGTCCGGGGGGACGCGCTGTCGCGTGGTCTGTTCGACGCTCTCGCCGAACATTTGCGCTTTGGCGGGGCAATTTGGTAGAGATCTCGCCGACATCCGGAATTGAGCACGCAGATTGGCGCCCCGATTCCATCCCCCGACGAAGGGAACGCCATTTTGACAACTGGTTTGGGATCGAAAGACGCCCTTTTGATTGTCCCGACTGAAAGCGTTCTTGTCGCTTACGGTCCATGCAGCGGCAGACGTTCACCCACCCCGAGAGGTCGGCCGACCCCGGCGCCGCGCCCATAGTCGAGACCTTCCGGAAGCCGTGTAGAGGCGGCGTGTCGGCCGCAATAATTCTTCTCCCGCGCCAGCCGCAAAGCATCCACAGAAGAGATTGCTTGCCGAGAACGTTTTGATTTTATCAAATGAACGCGGTCGCACTCGCAATTCCGAATTCTTTCTAACGCCTATGTTTCACCTCATTTGGTACATCCTGGTCGGCCTGATCGCCGGCGTCATCGCAAAGTCAGTGCTGCACGTGCATATGCTCCTGTTCTGGACCATCGCGCTCGGTATCCTTGGCGGCATTCTCGGCGGAGCCGTAACCCACCTGTTCGCGCCGCCGACGGGCCAACGGTTTCACCCTGCCGGCATCATTCTATCGACGGTGGGCGCAATTCTTATCCTGTACATCTGCATCAAAATGCGGATCCATTTTCCGCGCGTCGGGTAGATCGTCGCGGGATTCCCGGTCAGGACCGCATTGTCCGGCTCGAGTAGTCCGGTCTCTTCCATACTCATCCGGGTTTAAATGTAACCAATTCAGCGCGAAACCTGGTGGAACGTCGAGTTGCACTCGTACAGTCGCCTCGTCTCTTCGCCAGATGGCTTCGGTCGCTATTTTCCGGATCGATGCGATACTCTTGGGTGTCAAAACGATCTGCTATCTCCTTCACTCGTCGCGGGCCTGACAACATTACTGAAGAGTTGATTGCTGTCCTTTCGTCGAAGGCCTCTTTCGAGTTCAAACCCTTATTCGAAATCATGCTCCTCAATCTGCGGGAGCGAAATGCAGCTAGTGGCGGCGAAGAGATGCTGCGCTTGCGTACGTACGAAAAGCTTCAAGGCCTCGTCCACCAGGGCGCGGTGAAACGGACAGTCATAGGAATCACCAAGAAATACAAAGGCGTAGCCGCGCGAATGATCGTGCTCCGCGCTGAGATGAAAGCTTTGCGTGACGCCTGCGACCAGCGCGCTCGCGCCAAGGCTGCCGCGGCGAACTGAGTGCTGGCGTCTCAATTCCGGGGACGCGATGCCCAGTCCAATCTGCCAGTCAGACGGACTCGTCGCCGTGGCTTGGATTTCGGCAAGCTCGGCTGGGATTCTCGAGCTACCCGTCTGGTTTTCCCATCATTAAACCGGTTATGGATGCATGAACTCAGACGGATAGTGAACTTATCCGCTGCCGGGCAGTAAGCTCGGTTTAGGGCCGCAAAATGATTTTTCCGCCTGCGTGCCCACTTGCGGAGAGCTGATGCGCCTTCTTCACA
>DATDFM010000012.1:0-25983 GCA_036522635.1 Candidatus Udaeobacter sp.
TCTTGTTCATGTTTTTTTATGGTTCCGGACGCTGGAGCATCGACGCGTTGATCGGCAGAGCAAAAGCGACAGCCGCGACTCCTGCCCCTGCTTAGCTTGTCATTGCGACCAAAGCCGCTTGCTCGGGCGTTGCTTTATAGGAGGCTGGAGGATCAATCTTATGAAGCGAAAATTTCCTTTGGTTCGATTCTTACTTGGGAGTTCGATTGCCTTGTTTATGTGCGATGCGTCCTGTCTCGCCGAAGAAGTCAAGGATTTCGGTCGCGAACGCTTAAATGCCTCGCCTCGACATGGTGAATGGGTCGACATCAAATCCGGCCAGCGCACAATCAAAGCCTTCATCGTTTACCCCGAGCGCAAAGATAAAGCGCCAACGGTGCTGGTGGTCAGCGAAATTTTTGGTCTAACAGATTGGCTCCGCAGTCTGTGTGATCAATTGGCCGAGAATGGCGTTATTGCCATTGCACCCGACTTACTTAGCGGGACAAAATTTGAAGACGTCGATGCGGCGCGCAAAGCAATCTCGGCATTACCACAAGAGCAGGTGAAGTCCGATCTCGATGCAACATCGGATTATGTTCTGACCAAGGTTCCATCATCCAACGGCACACTCTCAGTGTGCGGATTTTGTTGGGGCGGGGGAGTCGCGTTCGCATACGCGAATGAGAATCCGAAACTCAAAGCTGCGTATTCTTTTTACGGTGTGGCGCCGGATTCACCCGAAAAAGTCAAAAACATCGCGTGCCCAGTCTATGGTTTTTATGGGGAAAATGACGAGCGTGTAAACGCGACGATTCCCAAGGCAAAGGAACTAATGAAAGCCGCAGGGAAAACTTTCGAGCCCGTTGTCTACAAAGGCGCCGGCCACGGTTTCATGCGCTCGGGCGAGCCGACGAATCCTGCCGTGCGCGAAGGCGACAAGAAAGCGTGGGATGAAGCGTGGGCACGTTGGAAGACCCTGCTAAAACAACTGCCATAGCACTGTCATCCTGAGAGGGTCGTAGCGGAGTAGAAAACCCGCGGAGAAATCGATTAACCTCGTAACGGGATTGAAAGCCTGGCCTGAGCAAGTTTGATCGATGCGTTGCAGCATCGACTGTCGCTCGGAATGCGTCACCACCAATAGATCTGCGCAACCTTGCCGTCCCTGGTTGTTGTGACAGAAAACCAGTACCAATTTCCTCCAAGCTTTAGCTTGTAGCGCCAGATTTCACCGTCTCGCCTCTCCTCCCGGTCAGAGAAAACAAACGAGCTCAACGTGCCCTGATCGGCGATCCATTTCCAAAGTGCTTTGCCGGTCGCAGTGTTTAAGAACAGGCGCATCGGCGCTGTAAAAGCAGCTGCGTCATAATTGCCGTCCAACAGACTGGACACAATTTGTTTAAATTTCGCTGTGGTCGCCGGATTTGAATCAAGCTTTGTTTCCGGCCGTTTCAAAGCTGGCAAACAAATGCCAGCAATATCGACAGCCAATTCATCGATGGGCATGTCGCTGTGGTTTGTGAGAATGATGATCGTCAGTTTGTCATCGATGAATCGATAGATGAGCGAGGAAAATCCTGGCGTTCCGCCGCTGTGCTGGACCAGGCGATGTCCATGGTAGCGGTCAAGGAACCAGCCGAGGCCATAATTGAACGGCGCATCCATGTCGTTATTGGTTCGCATCGGATTCCAAATCCGATTGAGGCTGGACTTGCTCAGCAATTTTTCACCTGAAAGTGCTGCGTCCCATTTCACTAGATCATCCACAGTGGAAAGAAAGGCGCCCGCCGAGAATGCGATTGCTGGGACAAGGATTGGCCGATTCTCGAAGTGATCGTTTTTCCATTCATATCCGGAGGCACGATTCGGAACCAGAGGTTGCGGATCGGTGTTACGCGTGGACTTCATGCCGAGTGGCTTGAAGATGCGTTCGTCTAGAAATTGCCAATAAGATTTGCCGCTGACCTTCTCTATAATTATACCAAGCAAATAGTAGCCGGTGTTATCGTACGCCCATGTTTCACCCGGGTGAAATTCGAGAGGCAATTTGAAAAACATCTTAAGTAGTTCATCGCGAGCAGGGCTTGTTTCAAAAGCCAGACTGGTCTTGAAAACATCCATCCAGTGCGGAACGGCAACATGATTTTGGATACCGGAAGTGTGGGTGAGCAAATGCCGAATTGTGATGTCGTGCCACGTTTCCGGTACTTCCGGGAAGTAATTTGCGATGGAGTCCTCAAGATGAATCTTGCCGTCCTCAACCAGCAGCATGATTGCGGCGGCAGTAAACTGTTTGGTATTCGAGCCGATTTCATAAACCGTCTCCTTTGTTGCGTCTGTTCTTAGCTCTAGATTCGCAAATCCGTATCCCGCTGATTTAGCGATCCGCCCGTCGCGGACAATCGCAAGGGAAAGGCCCGGAATGTGCAGATGCTGCATCTGTGCCGAAATGTAATCGTCGATGTTGTCGGCTTCGCTGGAGAGCGGCGCGCAACATCCAAGCAAAACGGCAAGAACAACGACGCGATACGCGACGGTCAGCCGAGTGCGACTACTGTTTGGTGCCCTGCAATTCGTCGGCCAGCGCGGTTGCATCGTAAACTTTTCGAAGTGCCTCGATAATCGCGGCGGAATCAACAGACACAGCGCGCGACTGCGTGTCCGTGTAAACGCAATCAGCCACCAGTGATTGAATGTTGCCGTCAAAAATAATACCGACGAATTCGTTGGCCTTGTTCACCACCGGGCTGCCGCTGTTGCCACCGATAATGTCGGCGTCGGAAACGAAATTGTATTTCGTCGCCAGGTTAAGATCCGATTTTTTGTCTACCCAACGTTTCGGCAGATCGAACGGCGGCCGGTTGTCGTGTTCGGCCGCCCGCTGATATAGGCCGGCAAAATCGGTGAACGCGGGAATTTGTTTTCCGTCCTGCTCGTACCCCTCCACCGTTCCGTAGGATAGCCGCAGCGTAAAAGTTGCATCCGGGTAACTGCTCGTGCCTTCAATGGCGAACCGCGCTTTTGCAATATCTGCATACGCCTGTTTTTTGATCTCATCCTGGGCGTTGTAAACCTTTCGCGCTTCCCTTGCTTGCGCATCAATCGCGCGAGCAAGATCGATCATCGGATCGTGCGTCGACTGCAGCGCAGCCGCGTCTTTGCCGTAGAGATCTTTTCGCACAGTCGCGTTTTTGAGCTGAGTTCCTGAAACAAGCTCAACTGCCCTCGCGTGCGGCGACTTTCCCGCGAGCACTTTTTTCACCAGCGGATTGTCTGCGCCAAATGCAGAGGCGAAATCGGTCAACGAGTCCGTAAGTCGCAAGATCTCGTAATCGTCATAGATCGGTTCGTCGGAGAAAAGTTCCAGTTCCAGCGATTCGCGTGCGCTGTCACGAAACATCGGAATCCGTTCTCCGTTAGGCTTTGCGCGCTCATCGGCTGCGCGCACCAGGAGGCGCGCATACTTGAAAAGATTGCCGAACAATGCCCGGGGGGCGCGGTAGCCAACGCTGACCGGCCGTTCCTGCTCAAGATAATTGTAGGTCGGGGCGTTCTTCGCAATCTCAGCCTGGGCATGTTTGATTCGGTCGTAAGCAGAAATTGCGGATTTGAATTTGGAATCGCGCGAAATCGCATCGCGCAGTTTTCGTTCGCGTTCTTCTAGTGCGGACCAAATTTGGGGATCAAGCAGCCCGGCCAGATAACCGTCGTAACGTTTCCGGTTGTTTTGATCTCCGAACAAGTCCTCGCGTGCTTTACGTGCGTTCTCGAATGAACGCGCGGCGTAGGCCAATTCCAGTACTTCGCGGCGATAAAACATATTCAGGACGTAGGGCAGATAGCGGTCACGCATATCGGCCATCTCATCCAATGTGAGCTGCCGATCGGTTTTGCCGGGACTGCCGCTTACGAAAATCAGTTCGCGGTCGTTCGGGCCGTTGGAATTGAATTTCAGAAAGTGTTCGATCTTCGCCGGTTGACCATTTTCGTACACCCGAAAAAGACAGATATCGAAATCGTAGCGAGGATACTCAAAGTTATCAGGGTCACCGCCGAAAAAGGCCATTTGCTGCTCGGGGGCGAAAACCAAACGGACGTCGTCATACCGTTTGTAACGGTAAAGATGGTAGGCGCCCCCTTGATAGAGTGTGATCACATCCGACCGCAGTCCGGTTTTGTCTTTGCTTTCCTTTTCAATGGCCGCGATGGCTGCGTTGCGCGCCGCAGAAGCCTGATCGCTTGCCATGCCCGGTTTCACTGCGCTGGTGACGCGGGCGGTTACGTCCTCGATGGACATCAACACGTTCAGCTCGAGGCCGGTGGATTTGATTTCATCTGCCTGCGTTTTCGCATAAAAACCGTCGCGGAGATAATTGTGCTCGGCGCTGCCCATCTTCTGCAACGTATCTGCGCCCACATGATGGTTGGTGATGACGAGCCCGTTCGGTGAAACGAACGATCCGCTTCCACCGGAGTTAAAGCGGACGCTTGCCTTTTGGAGATGTTCAAGCCACTGCGGGGACGGCTCGAACTGATATTTACCTTTGAGCTGTTTCAGCGGCGGCGCGTTGAAGAGCCACATGCCTTCATCGGCTACTGCGGACGTAGTTACTCCAATAACAAAGAGCAACACTGCGCAGCGAAACTGCCGGCAAAGCCACTTATGCATGCGCGAATGATAACGGGCGACGGTAACGCCTACAACTGCAGGTATTCATTTCGCACGCAAGCGTTTTGGCAGTGCCATGCGTCTTCGCGTCGCCTTAGTCAAACAACGGTCTAATCGAAACCGTTGCCAGGACCCACGCACTCCAAAGCTTCGCGAAATACAATCGCCCGTACGCGGAAACTTCGCTTACATTTGCTACGATGTTTCGGACCAGGCGCGGCAAACTTAAGCAGCTCGATTTCATTCTGGCCGGTGCCCAAAAATCTGGCACAACCGCGCTGCATTACTTTCTGAGCAGACATCCCGATATCTGCATGGGTGATCAGCAGGAAATTCACTTTTTCGACAACGACGCGATGTTCGTTACTGAGCCCAATTACCAGGAATTGCACAAGCATTATCCGCCGATTGCTCCGTCATCGATTGCCGGGGACTGCACACCGAGTTACATGTATCACGAAGCAGCGATGCAACGGATTTGGAATTACAATCCGAAGATCAAGTTGCTGATTCTCCTGCGCAATCCGGTTGAGCGCGCTTTTGCCCACTGGAACATGCAGAGATACAGAGGCCGCGAGCCTCTCGATTTCTTCGATGCGATCCGGGAAGAAAAAACCCGCATTGCCGGCGCGCCGCCGCTTGAAGCCCGCCGTTTTGCCTATGTGGAGCGGGGGTTTTATGGACGCCAGCTCGAGCGGATCTTCAAATTTTTTCCGCGCGATCAAATCAAGGCCGTGAAGTTCGAATACTTCAAAGCGAGGCAGCGACAAACGCTCGCCTCAATTTTCTCGTTCCTAGGCCGCAAGCATGTGCGTTTTCTGCGCAACAAGGATAGAAACATTGTGCCGTATGAACGGGCAATGAACTGGGAGGAGCGCGTTTTTCTTTACAACTTGTTTACTGAGGACATCTCCAAAATTGAGCAACTGCTGGGCTGGGACTGTTCGGATTGGAAATTGTGATGAGATAGGCACGCCGCGTCGCGGCGCCCGGACATCGCAGCGCGATCTCCCTTACCCGGTCTGCTTGAACCGTGGCCGCTCCGCCGGATCCGCAGCAAGCAGAGCTTTCCATCGCACGATCCGTGCACCTTGCGCTTCGAAGAACTCGCGCAGTTCCGGTGTGAAAAACGAAGACCCATCTGCGCGGCGGTTGAACTCGAGAAGAAGGCGGCCGCCGGGCTTAAGGAACCTCGCGCGCATATCGTCGATGAAGAATTTCCAATCAGCCTCTCTCCATTCCAGCCATTCACCGTTTTCCTGTCGTGTGATCCGGTGGAAACAGACACGATGCGCGGTGACCAGGTCGAATTTTTTGCCGAGTTCAAACAAAGGCTCCTGGGCGTTGATCCGCGCGACGACACGGCTAACACCGAAGAATTTGGTCGTCCCGCGGAAAAAAGGTTCGTCATCGGGATCGAGCCCGAGACCGTTGTGGCCAAACATCCGACAGAGATAGAGGAAATAACCGGGGCCGCAGCCCAGATCCAGAATGTCGAGAGGCTGCGACCGATCAAGCCAGAGATCCTGTACGCGTTTAACGTTAACGCCGACCCAGTAGTTTGCGTCCTCGTAAGCGTTAATCTTTCGTGCGTTCGGCCGATAAGGATAATGTTCCCGCAGCCTTGCCAACTTTTCCTGATCAATCGTCGCGAGAATGCCTCCAGAGCTTACCGGATGTGTCCAGCGGGATGCATGCTCCCACAGACTTTCCACCGCGTCGCGGGTAAAGAGCTTTTGAAATTTTTGAGAAAGCCGCATGATGAAAGGATGCAGAAAAGACGCGGTTTCCTCAAGGCACGACGTGTTTTACGGTTTCACTGATTGATTTCCAGTCGAATCAGACCGGTCGAGTCCTGCCGCGTCATGAGTCCGGCGACCCAGCCATTGCCGGGATAAAAGAATTGCTCGTAGCGCCAAAGCATCCGCAGATTGGCACCGGAGGATTTCTTCCACAGAATTTCGTAATAAACGTGGCGTTTCCAGGACGGCGATTGGCCGGTCATGAGGTTCATATCGAACGGTGTCGGCCAGTTGAGACCGCTGTGACGGGTGATCACGAAAGCCTGATCACCGGGAGGCGGCGCAGTAGCGAGATGCTCCGGATTGTCCTCGGATGCGGGCTTGAGCGGCCCAAAAGGGAAAACTTTGCCGCGGCTGGCCAATGCGAGTTGGTTGTCCTTGGTTGAGCCAATACTCAGTAATAAACCTGGTATGACATCGTTGAGACTGAAACTGACACCATCAATGATGAGGGTGCCACCGCTTCCACTGCCTTCGTATGCGATCGATTGAATCGGCGCGGATTTGGTTTCTACCGTCCAGTAACGATCGATGAATGATGAAATTTGACGTCCACGAAAAATCCACACCGCTGCTAAAGCAGCGGCGCCAACCGCGAAGATCACAACCAGGATGAAGATCCGCCGCATGCGCCTGTGGTTCAAGCCAGGTATGCTTTCAACCTTCGTATCCCGAGTTGTGCTCGATTTATTGTCTTAAAACCAAGCCGCTACGATGCGCCACGTCGTTCCAGGGCGCTTCCACCGACAGCGCAGGGTCCAGCAGCGTCTGGTGCGCAAAATCCTTCATTGTGTTGATCGCCCGCCGAAGCCGTCGTGTCGTGAGCCAGTCTGGTCGGCGTATCTCGAAGTCGTTAGCAACAAATTGTTCCGTAACATCAGCAGCAAAAACGTCGGCCCACGATTTACCCCAAACTGCTTGTGCAAATACATCATTATCGGAGCGCAGCTTTTCTTCAATGTGTCGCGCCAGCGTGGTGCTGAGGCCGCAATAACCTGCGTCGGTACGATTATTTTGACGAAGATACTCCGCGAGTTTCACTTTGGATTTCTTCGCCTGGAGCCAGGTCATTTCCTTTCCAATCGAACGTAATACTTCACGGGCCACACTGACTGTGAACGGCCCCACTGCTTCGTTGCGTCGGACGGCGCGATCTCGAAATTGTGGAGACGTGATGCCGATGCTCTGGAGAAATTCTGGAATGACGCCACGACGAATTGTTTCCTTATTAAATGGCCGAGCAATCAGTTCGGCGCCGTAAGTTTCTGCCAACTCAATCCAACGTGAGAACCTGGCGTCCGGAGATTCAGCGAATCCAAATGCGCACGGTTCGAACGAGTCGGACCGGCGAAAGGCTTTGACGGTACTGGAGTAGCTCGAGTTTATCCATTGTGGTTGGTTGCGTGGATAAAGGATGATTTTTGGTTGAAGGTTCAGCTCCTGGATTCGGTTGAAGAACGTCTTGGAATTCTGTCGGTTTCTAAAAAGTCCCTCTAAGGCTTCAGAAGAAATAACGATGACTTTCGCAGGCGTCTCCGCCATTGCTGCGATGGATCTGGCCACAAGCGGCTCACGATGTTCTCCCACGTCTAGTCCTGCCATTCCCTCGGCGAGCGTGTGGTGGGCGCCACGTTTGGTCTCGCTCTCGGGGACAAAATAGCCGTGCGCCAGCAACTCAGCGCTGTTCTCCTGCAGAAACCACTGGATCGAAGTGGTACCGGTCTTGTGTGGTCCTACGTGGATGTAGCAGATGCGCTTTGTCATGCTTCCAGGTTTCGAATGTTATCGTAAACGAAGGGCCATGGAGATCACATTTGCTGACCGGTCCAGCCAAAGCAAGTGCGACGTTATGGTCCGTTCGGATCGGCACAAGTATTGATCGGATCGCGAATTTCGCTTATGCGGAGAAACACCAATGCCAGAGTACATTGATAAACCAGAGCCACGCGGACAGACGGTAGCGGCGGTGCTCGCTATTGGCGCTATTTACCTGGCCCTGCCACGCAACGTCGTTGTGGGCCCGGTTTGGTTGTTGCCGACAGTCATCGTGGTCCTGCTCGTACCGACTCTCGTAAGTCATCGCGTAGGCAAGCAATCGCTCAATCGCCTTCTCGGATTCATTATCAACGGAATCACAACATTGGCGCTGATTGGCTCTGTAATTCTGCTCGTACGCCTGTTGCCGACGCACCGCGAATCTCCATTGCAGTTGCTTCGATCGGGCGGACTACTTTGGCTAACGAATGTCATCGTATTCGCTTTGTGGTATTGGCGCCTGGATGGAGGCGGGCCGACCCTGCGCCAAAAACAGCGGAAATTCGGCAGCAAAAGTTTTCTTTTTCCACAGATGCAAATTACACACGACGAGCGACCTGAATTTGCATGTGCCCGCTGGCACCCGCGTTTTGTCGATTATCTGTTCGTCTCCTTCACGCAGAGTTCCACATTCGGTCCTACTGACGCGCCGCTGCTTGCCCGCTGGGCAAAGGTTTTAGCAATGATCCAGATTTTCATTTCACTTAGCATCGTCGTCTTGCTAATCTCGGCGGCCGTTGGAGCTCTGTAACTCGGCAACTCGCGACCTATAACCACGGTGCTGCGCGCTTTCCAGCTTGGTCCAGGCACTTTTCCATCACCGCCTCTGTGGAGCCGTGACTACAGAGAAGCCGGAAATGGTTAGTTATTTTCCGACCAAGATCAAAATACCTGTCAGCAGCGCCAGAACTCCCATTACGATCGCGCCAATGCCGACATGAAAAAGCGTAGTGATTCCAACCAGAATTAAATAGATGGCGAGCAGCAGCATTCCAACGTTTTTGGTCATAAGCGCTCTTTCTGAGGCAACGCGTACGCTGTTGCACGCTTAAAAACTGCGCCTCGTCAAAAATGACCAAATCTGGATACCAAATTGCGAAACACAGGTCGTCATTTTGATGATGCGCTAACGACCTGGGAAACCAAGCTACAGCGGTCGCACAAAGGGCAGAGCTACGGCTTTCACGTCCCACCGTGCAGTGGACTAAGGCGGTTGCTTTACTGGATTTTCGACGGAACCAGAATCGCGTCACTCATGCCATGTAAAAACTTCTTATCCGCTGGAGCAATCGTGGCCAGCGCGCCCCGTAACTTCACACGATCACCTTCAACGAAATAATATGGGCACAGCCGAACACGGCCCTTCATTATCTTCAGTTCCCCCGAACCTGCATCCCAGTAGTTGTGTTCAAACAAGCGGCCCTTGTGAAAGCGCTGCAGGATTGTTGGTGATGAGTGAAATGTCGCTAACGCATGTTCGATTCGTTTTTCCCAATCAGCATGCGGCAAGTCGCTTCCGAGGGCGACGCCGCGACTGCCCCAGCCAAGGGGCGAAAAACCGCTCACTTTCAGCAGAAGATCGCGATCCTTCTGGCTAAACTTCGCAGCCTCGCCCCAGTCGTGAATTTCCAAACGTGGAAGAACCGCGTGCTGAGGGAGTGGAGTTGGATCGAGCAGCCATGAGTAGGGGATTACTTCCTGTAACTTGATGAAGTATTTTTCTCCCAATTCGCGTCGCCAGAATTCGCGCAGCGGTTGAAGCCAGAATAGCGCGAACCACATTTTCTCCTCGAGATACGGCTTGATCGGCGGCGTGATCGTGATCCGCCCTTCTGCGTTGGCCCGCAGCAGGTTTTCAATTTCGGGAATATTTGGCAGATCGAACAGCTCGAAGAACCGATATACGGCGCGTTCATCCTGTGGTTTGTAATTCTCTGCTGCCACAACACGCCATTTGTAGTTGAGATCGGTGATTTCGACCGGACCAGGCTCGCGCACAGAGCGGGAGTTATCGCCTCCGGCTACAACGGTTTGATTCAGTCGCGCGGCGAGCCATTCCATCTCCGGCCGGTAGGTCGCCGATTCCTGAGAAATGGCGATGTCGGCGCCGTTTGGCACAACTGCACGGAATCCTTCCAAGATTCCGGTTGTGCCGCCGATGACGTCATGATCGAATGAAGAATACGTCTGGTTTAGCCAACCGGTTAGGCCAATTCCGCCCGGGACCGAATCAATCTCAGCAATGATGTAGCCTTTATCAGTGAGGATAAGATCCGGCCGGATTACTCGCGGCAAATCGTTGCGGATTTCATTTCGTCGCGAAAATTCAATCAGCTCTTTCGGTTTACCGGCGTCAAGATATTGCGCTATCCATCCGGGCTGTTTGCCTTTAATGCTGAGCTGATACAGCTGATTGCAAGCCCGCTG
Source organism: Candidatus Udaeobacter sp. (assembly GCA_036522635.1). GTDB lineage: Bacteria > Verrucomicrobiota > Verrucomicrobiia > Chthoniobacterales > UBA10450 > Udaeobacter. The sequence continues at coordinate 10,696 of DATDFM010000012.1, forward strand.
AAAAACAAAAAGCCGATGCCCGAGCTGCTCGAGGTCGGCAAGAGATTTCCTTTCGATTGGAAATGCGTCAGGCGAAAGCAACCACTCTTTCTCCGCGAAAAGACCTTCTTTTGGAAAAGCCGCGCGAATAATGGCTAGCCGGTCGGCCTTTTCGTGCACTTGCATGGTCGAGAGAACGTCCAACGCTCAACGCCGAACGTCCAATGCCGAATGCAGACGTCTAAATTCGAAGTGGGACGTGGAGCGTTCTGCGTTTTGTGATCACCTGCCGGCGGCAATACGCTTCAGCGCCAGCTTCACCAGTTCCTCTGCTGATTTTCCTTTGCCCTCCCCTTTCTGCTGTAAATCGTGCACAGCCTTGTGCGCATCGACTTGCTTGTAACCGAGTGCGATCAAGGCGAGCACTGCCTCGTTTGCTTGTTCTTGCTCGGTCGTCGGCGCATGCACAGCGCTCGCTGCTTCCCATGCAGCAGCTACCCCGAGCTTGTCCTTCAATTCGAGAACAATTCGTTCAGCCGTCTTTTTTCCGAGACCGCTGATTTTGGAAATCGCGGTGACATCAGAATTCACAACTGCGGCTTTGAAATTGGTTACGCTCATCCCGCTCAAGACGGCAAGCGCCAGCTTCGGCCCGATGCCGCTGACGTTGTTGACGAGCAACCGAAAAAGATCACGCTCGGCTGGCGTCATGAATCCATAAAGCACGTGTGCATCCTCACGTACGGCCAGATGCGTCAAAATGCGTATAGGCTGTCCAACCGGAGGCAGCTTGTCATAGCTCGAAAGGGGAATGAACACTTCGTAGCCGACGCCGGCTACATCGATCGTTGCCTGAGTAGGGAGCGCGCTTACCAGTGTCCCATTGAGGAAGCTGATCATATCAAAGCGTGAATCGTGAAATCGTTAAACGTGCTCACTCGGATTTCAACACCTGTGTGAGATCAACGCGTTTTCCTTTTGGAATGTTAAAGCCGCTGACCGTAAAAAATTCCCAATTTTTCGAGGGGTTCCCGAAAAGATCGCCCGCGACAGAGGTTGGCAGAACCAAAAAGCGTGGACCAGCTGCATTCATGAAATCACCAGCGCTGCGTTTCTTCAGCGGCGTGAGAAACCCTTGAATACGGGAGCGGAAATACCAGACCAGACTTGGCTCCTGGAAATCGACTGCGGCAAATTGCATGTTGGGCTGCAGTGATCCGCGAGATTCTTGAAAGAGCTGATACGCGGGGAAAAAGCGGGCCACCATTGGAGGAACTGCCATGGCAATCGCGATCCAGATACATGCGGTTGCGATCGCAATTCGTCCGAACAAAGACCTGCGGCTTTCAGTGAGCGATGAGGGCGCCTGGACCGGGGCCGTGGGATTCTCCGGCCAATGTCGGGCAAGCAAAAGTGCCAACATCCCGAAGGCTGGCAACGTATAATGCGGCAACTTGGTTTTGATGAGCGAAAAAATGACGAAAATGATTGCGATACCGGAGAAGAGATATCGGTCGATGTTGTCACGCTTGTGCCGCAGTTCCTTCAGGAGCGATGGCAACTTAATTGACCAAGGAAAGAAGCTGATAAAAATGGTTACGAAATAGAATGGCAGCAACAAAATGTAGCCGCCTAACGAATTCCAGCCATGGCCTTCCATGGCCCCTAACGAGCGGCCGATGACGTGGCGACCGATTCCGATTCGCAAAAATTCTCCATTCGTCCTGATCAACGCCGGGATGCCCCAGGCAGCGATAATCGCCAGCATCAGCAGGATGCCGCGGCCGAACTTGAAACGGCGGGCCAGATGCAGATTCGGTGCATAGAAAATCGTCGACGCAACCGTTAGCAGAGGTACCCAGGCGATCGGCCCTTTCGCGAGGAATCCCAGCGCCAGCGAGATGTAAAAGAAAAACCACCAGCGATCAATCCCACGGTCTGTTGCCGATTTATTCTCTTGGGGCGGGCCGCTGAGACCATCCCGGAGTAATTCCAAGCCACTCCAATGAGCGGTACTTACAAATAGCGCCAGCCACATATCGGCAACTGCGGCTTTCGCATGGATAAACGTTTGCAAACAAAGTGTGAATATGATTGCTGCTCGCCATCCCACGCGTTCTCCGCCAATCCGCAATCCACGGAAGGGGATCGTTATCGCGAGCAGCGCAGCTGCAATCGCAGATGGAAAACGGGCGGCGAAATCGTTTTCGCCGAAGATGTGGTAGCTCGCAACCTGCGCCCAATAGGTGAGGGGAGGTTTATCGAGACGAAGCTGGTTGTTGAAGTAGGGAACAACGTAATCACCGCGTTGGATCATCTCGCGCGAAGCTTCGGCGAATCGCGGTTCGTCGCGATCAATCAGCGGCAAGGTCCACGTCCCGAGAATGTGAAACAGAACGCAGGCGAAAAACAGTATCGCGTATTTTGCCGGTGCAGATTTCAATGTACTCGCAGCATCTCATAACGGTCATTCCGAGCGAAGTCGAGGCTGCAACGCAGCGGACGATGTCCGCAAGGCCAGGCTTTCAATCCCGTCGCGGAATTCAGCCTTCACATCACCGGATGTCTCGACTGCGCTCGACATGACAAATTATTCATGAGATGGAGGAACGAATTCGTGAAGTACTCCGCCGTTTTTTATTGGGTGATCGGGATCGCGATCGCGGTACTCGCTGTCGTAGTGTCGTTTCATTGCGACGGCAGCGTGCGCGAATTCATGATGCAGCATCAAAACGCCGCGATGCGCAATTTAATGCGCTACGTCAGCCTATTCGGCGATTGGCCATTACATGCGGTAGCAGGATTGGTTCTTCTGGGCCTGGCATGGCGCCGTGGCAACCAGGAGTGGACGCGCATTTTCCTCGCCATGCTTTTAGCGATGATGCTGGCAGGTCTAACCGGAACAGTAATCAAGCGCTCCGTCCCGCGGGCCCGTCCATCAGTGCACAGTGACGCAGGCTGGGGCGGGCCGCGTTTCAACTCGAAATATCACTCGTTTCCATCCGGACATGTTGCCGCCTCTACTGGGTTCTTTGGTGTTTTGCTTATCGCACGGCGCCGCATCGGCCTGGCGTATCTCGCAATCCCGATTCTGATTGGTTTGTCACGGATGTACATCGGCGCGCATTACCTGTCCGACGTGGTCTGCGCTGCGATTCTGGGAATCTTTTGCGCGTTTGTGGTACTTCACTTCGTGTGGCCGCCAGTCCGCCATCGCCGATTGAAATCTTAAGCTTGGACGGCCAAGCGCGTTAGAGTCGAATTCCCCATCCGGCGGGCCATTCGGTGGGTAGCGATTCTTCGCTGATACTGCGCGCGAAAAATGCTGAATTTTGTTTCACGCACGAAACTTCCTCGCTTCGTTTCCGTATTAGATATCCGACCCCCGTTTTCTGCTTATGACTTGGGTCAAAATGATATCAGCGATAATGCGATGACAAGTGAACACGTGGTAATCCGGGCAAAACGAGTGGCACAGGAATGCGCAATGAAAGCATCCTATTACCGGTGCGAATTCATTCGCCATGCGTGGCGTCAAACCATTGCAGCAGCGCTGTTGATCCCGCTGGGATTGATATTGCTTCTGCGAGTGCCCGCAGCTGGATTCATCGTCTTTGTATTTGGTGCCGTGGCCGCACGTGGCGCCTACAGCAGTTTTCAATACGCGGGTTCAGCCTACGGTGAATACGACGACTTGCCGAGAGATCGTGATAAGTATTCCTGAAGTTGTTTGACGGTTCTCTGCCGTAAGTCAACAACGTCAGACAAAGTTCCGAGCGCAAACGAACGGGTTGGAGAGAGGGAATCCAAACGAAGAATCTTAGCGTGAAGATGGTCACCTTCACCTTGTGAACACCACTCAAACGGCGTACGCGGGTGTAGTGCAATAGACGCTCGGTGTAATCGGCACCGTTACGGTAAAAGAGTAACATTCGAGCCACCGCCGCGATTGGATGTGACGGAGAACTGGGCCTGAGCACCTAGCCCCCGCATTGTAATTGTAGCTAATACGTTGCCCCCACGGGAGATACTTAGCGTTCCGCTGGCAGCATCATATTGAGCGGTTGTTCCACTCGTAGCTAGGTTCGTGAAGTTCAATATATCGCCGGCTTGGAAATTTCGAACGGTAATCCCGTTCAGATTAGAAATTACGTCTTGAATTTCATTATTGTTTGGCCCGGCGACAATGATATCGGGGCCACCACCAGGCTTAAAAAGATTGTTATACACGCTGCCCTGGATCACCTCTCCCAGGCTAGTGCCCAGAATCAGATATTGCTGCTTTGGGTCAAGCCGATAGATCGTGATGCTAGTGGGGTTAGTGCCCTCCTCAGCAGTGGACTGGTGAATGCTAATAAAGGGGGGGCCGCCTCCGTTGCTGTACACAGTTATCGTGCCGTCAGGGTGCTGACGACTCAACGCAGTCGTGGTATGACCCTCGCCCCACAAGTGTTGCATTCGAATAACATCGCCAGGCATCACTAATCTAAACCAGTGCTTGACGGGGTTGGGCCGCGCGCCCGTATATGCCATTCGCCAGAAGCCGCCCTCCACGTTGTCCGTCGGATCGGGATAAGCGTTCGGGAGGGGCATCGCCGCGCCGGCGACGGCAGTCACGTTGTCAGCTATCCAATTACAAAGGTTTGTGTTGGGAACATCTGGAAAGATCGACTGTAAACTGTGGGCTGAGGCAACAATGTCAGCCGGTGTGGGTTTGCCTGGTGTCGATTTCACCCCTTTAGCGACTGTCGGATCAACAGTCCACACGTTATAGGTGACGATTTCTGACTCCGGACCCGACCCAGCTCGTGTTACCCGAGCCTCAAATTGAGCTGGATGATCGATGTTATTCCCGACCAGCAGCTCAACTTTGTCATAGTCATTGGACGAAACACTATACGACTCGCCGGGAGGTATCTGCATGCCGTTTACAAACCACGCAGGAGTAAAGGACAAGCTCTTCAACGCAGGCCCGCTACCGTGCAGAACAGGAAAAACATTCAGCCAGTATTTGTAGTCCGTTGGTGTGTTGGTCTCCGGTCCACGAGACAGTAGCGTGATGCTGTAAAACCCAGGAGTCGAAGTGCCGAACGACTGCGAAAAAATCGTTTCCAGCGACACCTTGCTACCTGTCGGCGCGATTACGGGAACGGGCATCGACTGCTGTAAGTAAGTTCTGCCCTGTGGCAAATAGGTGACGCGCGTGTTCCCTTTCCCGTCGGTGCCGAGACCAAAGTCACTTTCCGTTAGGACCGGAACGTCCGGCGGATGGGTTGGGGACAGGCCGCCGTTGCCCTCCAAAGCAATGGTCTGAACATGAATCCGAGCAAGGACAGCGCCCGTCTGATTTGGTCCTTCATAAAGGGTGAGTACTCGACCCATGGCCGAAGGGGATACGCCCAACGATTGAGCTTGGATCCGCGGAAAATCCATTCGGGCACCTGCCACTGGGGTAAACCCAATTTTTCCAAGAAACGCTGTGGGGTTGCTGATCGAAACTCGGCCGGTACCGTCGGCGAAATCGATTTCCTCGCCGGACTGCACGGCCCCTTGGATAGAGAGGTACCCACCAGACTCAAGGCTAAAAATACCTTCGCCTCCTACAGTCACGCCTTCAGCTATGTCAGCAGCCCCTTGGATATCAACGATGGGAACGATAATCTCTTTGCAGGTGATGGCGGGTTCTGTAACGATGTTTTGCCCCTTGAAAAACAAAGAGCTTTCCTGGGTAACCAAAACTTTGATTGTGGTCTTCCGTTCCGGCGAAACCGATGGTGTACACGTGGCTGTTGCTGCCGGAGTAGCGTTTCCATGCTCGTCGGTCGCGTCGACCTGCGCTTTCCCGTGCGAATCAGTGAAAGTGAATGTGCCGTCTCCTGCATCGATTGTTAGGGCGGAGCCTGCCTGAACCGTTATGGTCCCATTCACCCCTTCTTTTTCCTTTTCTTCCCCGACAAGGGCAAAGGATACGTCGCCCTGGCAAGACAGCGTGGCGTTAATGGTAGATGCGCCCGGAGCTCCGCCGGTGACGATGAGGCCTCCTTCGAAGAAGTTAACTGACGTGGCGCTCAGAGTAACTGAGCCGCCGTCGGTGCTCCCAAGCGCGATTTGTACGTCTTTGATGTCCCGGTCTGAAATTGTCGGTGAGTTTGAAGTGTCTGTTGGAATTGCAGCAGTGTCGCCCTTTTGCGGGGTGCCCTGGGGTTTCCAATTCGCGGGATTTTCCCAGTGGCTATCGACCGCACCCGTCCAAGTGTAGGTGGGATGTATTCGATGGCCCTCCAGGAGGGCAACGCCGGTGGTGTTGTTTACACCGCGTACGATCGCGGTGTAGCTACCAGGTGGCAGGGTCGCATCAATCACCGACTCGTTTCGGTCTTGAGGAGCTAGCCCGCTATTGAGAATATCGCGGACCTGGTCGCCGGCAATAATGCCGCCGATCGCCGTATGTTGCCAGTTATCATTAGAAGCAATTAAAGCTCCCTCGCTGTCATAAAGGTCGAGCATCGGATCGGCCAGCGCATTGGGAACACCATATTTGCTGAGCTCAGGGCCGATGGCGCGCAGAATTACTCCCGTCGGTTGAGTCCCTTGAACCGTGAAGCCGCCAATCATCACGTTGTCACCAGTCTGAACAAAGGTGCGTGAACTAATGTTGCCCAGTATTGAGTTAGTCTCAGGGCTCAGGTCGTACACTTCGACGAGACCAACTCCGGTCATGTTGTTTACACCACGGACAATCGCAGTGTAATGGCCTGCTGGCAGATCCGCGATAATCGCTGATTCAAAGAGATCGGTTGGAGCGTAGCCGCTGGTTTGAATCTCGTGAACTTGATTACTGGTGATAATCCCGCCGATAATCGTCGTTGGCCAGTTGTTATTGGAGGCGATCAACGCTCCAGTCCTGTCATACAGCTCCAATGTCGGATTAACCAGTACATTGGGAATTCCATACTTCGTGAGCTCTGGGCCAAGTGCCCGAATAATAACCCTTTTTGGTTGGGTTCCTTGAACAATAAAGCCGCCGATCAGCACGTTGTCGCCCGTTTGAACGAAGGCGCGCGTGCTGATATTAGCCAGCGTCGAGTGAGGGACTGGGGTTGGTGTTGTGGCAACCGTGCAGAAACTCGTGTCGGCGATGAAACAAACGACGCTGAATAACGGCGCAAGAATTAATTTTTTCATATTAGGTGGATTAGATTGCCTCTTTTGCGGTGGAGCGGAATTGCGAGAAATTTTTGAAAACGTTTCGTTGTTTCAGTGAGTCTTGTGGTGACGGTTAACCCTGCGCAAAGCGCGTGAGGTGGAGCTCTGGGCGGAGACGCCAGACGGACTTAGCGCGAGCGCGACTCTGCCAAACAGCTAGCGGAAATGTCAATGCTGTTTTTGGAAATCGACAATCGAATTCCAAAACAGTGTCAGCTCAGAAACGCGTTTTGGCGGAGGGGGTGAGATTCGAACTCACGAGGCCTTTCGGCCTTCCGGTTTTCAAGACCGGCGCGATCAACCGCTCTGCCACCCCTCCTGGGAACGGCTTGGGAACGTCCAATGCCCAACGTCCAACGTCCAACACTGAATTCAGAAATCATTGAGCATTCAACGCTGACCGCATCAGCGTTTTGCGGCCCGAAAAGGGCTGGACAAGGAACATGTTCACATGAACACTTATCGTATGCCGCGCCCGAAATTTGTCCCTATTGTTGCAGAAGCTCCGCAGAGCCACACTGCGATTCGGGGACGCGGCGCGTCCTGGAGCCCGGCGAATCGATTTGAAAAACTGCATGTCGATTTTACGGACGCTGATGTGGTTGACGTCGAGCACGACAGCGAAGACACACCGCGGCGTGCGACGCAATATTTTCGCGACGGAACCAGAACGATCATCACTCGTAATACGAGTCCCGATGTTGGTTTTGAAACCAGCCTAAACCCGTATCGTGGCTGCGAGCATGGATGCATCTACTGTTACGCGCGGCCGACTCACGAGTATCTCGGATTTTCGGCTGGGCTCGATTTCGAAAGCAAAATCATGGTCAAAACCAATGCGCCTGAACTGCTACGTCGCGAACTGGAGTCGCCGCGATGGCAACCGCAGACGCTTGTGCTTAGCGGCGTGACCGATCCGTATCAACCGGTGGAGCGAAAACTGCAGATCACTCGCGGCTGCCTGGAGGTGCTTGCCAAGTTTCGCAATCCCGTGGCAATCATTACCAAGAACCATCTGGTTACGCGCGATATCGATATTTTACGCGAGCTCGCAGCGTGCGATGCTGCGGCGGTCAATGTTTCGGTGACGTCTCTCGATTCATCGTTGCAGCGAGTACTCGAACCGCGCACGAGTTCGCCTAAGGGTCGACTGGATGCCATCGCGCATCTTCGCGATGCAAAAATTCCGGTCGGCGTAATGGTCGCACCGATCATTCCGGGACTCACTGATCATGAGGTTCCAAAGATCCTGGATGCCTGCGCGAAAGCAGGCGCACAGTTCGCCGGTTACACAATTGTCCGACTGCCATGGGCAGTTGCACCTCTGTTCGAACACTGGCTCCAAGAACATTTTCCAGATCGTAAAGACAAGGTGCTGGGGCGAATTAAAAGTCTGCGACGAAACCGGTTGAACAATTCTCAATGGCACACGCGCATGACAGGAGAAGGCATTTTTGCCGAGCAAATCGCATCGCTATTCAAAGTCGGATGTCATCGTGCAGGAATCGGCGCCCGGCCAACGCTTTCGTGCAAATCATTTCGCAAATCAACTGCTCAACTGAGCCTCTTTGGCTGAACGTTGTTTTCGCCGCAGAACAGGGTGCGCCTGGCGCGCGCGTTTGGTTTCGAAGTAAAGTAAACTTCAAAGGGACCAATGAGCAGACGACTAGATGATTACAATTACGTGCTGCCGCGCGAATTAATTGCCCAACGCCCGCTGGAGCGCCGCCAGGATTCTCGAATGATGGTGTTAAATCGTGTGGAGCAAAAGATCGAGGATCGTCAATTTCGTGAACTGAAAACCTTTTTGCAACCGGATGACCTTCTCGTGCTAAATGATACGCGCGTGCTGGCAGCGCGGCGTTTCTCTGATAACGGCACTGTGGAATTTTTATTCCTCGAGCGCCTCGAACCAACCCGTTGGAAATGCATGGTTACGCCGGGTCGCAAAATGCGTGTCGGCGCGACGGCTTCGATCGATGGTGTGTGTTTGCGAGTCGAGGAACTTGCCGCGGATGGCTCGCGAATCATCACGTTCGACAAAGATGTCGATCCTTATTCTGGTGGTTCAATGCCGTTACCGCCATATGTCAATCGGCCCAGCGATGAACGCGACACGGCGCGTTATCAGACGGTTTTTGCTCGCGAGCCTGGCGCCGTGGCTGCTCCAACGGCTGGTCTGCATTTCACTTCCGAGCTGCTGAGCGAGATTCCGCATACCTTCGTGACTTTGCATGTCGGGCCGGGAACATTTCTCCCTGTGCGTTCTGAGGACCTCACCCAACACCAAATGCACGCGGAACGTTTCTCTGTTTCACCGGAAGCTGCGGAGAAGATCAACAATGCACAACGAATCATAGCTGTAGGAACGACAGCGGTGCGGGTTCTCGAAACAGCAACGTGTGCAACTCCACTCCACCAAAAAACTGTAGGTCAAGCGCATCGTTTGTCAGCGCCAGGCGGAGCGCCTGCCCTAGAACAATCGCAAAGCGGCAGACGTAACAGGGTCCAGCTTCAGCCGCAATTGGGCGAGACCGATCTTTTCATTTATTCGCCATTTACGTTTCGGGTTGTCGATGGGCTGTTGACCAATTTCCACTTACCTCGCTCGACTTTGTTGATGCTGGTAAGTGCGTTTGCTGGCCGCGAATTCATTCTCCGCGCGTACAACGAAGCGGTGCGTAAACGCTACCGCTTCTACAGCTACGGCGATTGCATGCTCATTTTGTAATCTTCCTCTGCCGCTTTCCTCTGAATCTGCTCGAAGCGAGACACGACAGAAATAAAGGGGAGGAAGAGGAAGATTGCGGGATCTACCGTTGTGCTATTATGCGGGCCACATGAGCGAAAGACCGAAAGGAGAGCTGGTGATTCAGACCATCGCCATGCCTCAAGACACAAATCCAAATGGCGACATTTTCGGTGGCTGGGTGACCTCGCAAATGGACTTGGGCAGCGGGATTCTCGCCGCTAAAACGGCGCAAGCACGCGTAGTCACCGCGGCGATGGAAGGTATGTCGTTCCTGCAGCCGGTGAGGGTAGGGGACACCGTCAGATGTTATGCGCACGTGGAAAAAATCGGGCGGACTTCCATGACTATCCCTGTCGAAGTCTGGGTGACGCGTTATATGACTGGCGAAGAACTTCGAGTCACGCACGGCGTCTTCACGCTGGTCGCGGTCGATGATTCGGGAAAACCGATTCCGGTAAAGCGTGGGAGCGCGTGATCGCTAGCGATCCCGGATGTCGACACGTTTCGCTTACCTCTTTGAGCGGTTCCCATCGTTCGGACAAACATTTTGCTACCGCGAAGTGGAGGAGCTTGATCGCCAGGGCATCGAGCCGAAAATCTTTTCAATCCGGAATCCGAAAGGCGAGCCAGCACAAGACTGGGACACGCGTATCGCTGAACGCGTACATTATCTTCCGGAGGAAAAAGAACTGCTGGAAGAAGTTCGACGCGCGGCAAAAAAGCGGAAGATCGGCTCGGAAATTCTCGGTGCCCTGGATGAATGGGGACGCCGCACCGATTTTCTCAGGCTTTACCAGGCGATCTACGTTGGGTCGCGATTACGGGAAATGGGAGTCAATCATGTGCACGCTCATTTCGCCGGAATGGCTGCACGCACTGCATTTTGGATCAACAGATTTTTTTCTATTACTTTCAGTTTCACCGCGCACGCCAATGACATTTTTTCCCCGCACCACTTCGAAATCGGACTGGATAAACTCGTCGATACAGCGCTCGTAATTGTGACTGAGACGGATTATGCCGCGCGTTTTTTGCGTGAGCGATTTTCTCATCGCGCTGATCGCATCCACCGACTCTACAACGGACTGGATTTGTCGGAATTCGGTCGCGCCGATTTTTCATCGGCACAACCATTCATCATCGCAGTCGGCCGTTTGATTCCGAAAAAGGGGTTCGGCGATCTAATTCGTACCTGCGGGTTACTCACGGAACGTGGGCAATCATTCCGTTGTGAAATCATCGGTGAGGGTCCGCTTGAAAATGAGCTGCGCCGGCAAATCGACGAAGCGCATTTGCAAAACAATGTTGTACTGGCTGGCGCAAAGGTACAGACAGAACTCCGCCGGCGGCTTGCCGCGGCAAACGTTTTTGTGCTGCCGAGTGTCATTGATCCCGACGGCGGTATGGACAATTTGCCCACAGTTATCATGGAAGCCATGGCGACGGGGCTGCCTGTCGTCTCTACGACCGTCGGCGGAATTCCGGAAATGGTCATTGAAAGCGAGACCGGATTTTTAGTGCAACCCGGGAATACGGTGGCGATGACTGACGCGATTCAAAAAGTGATTAACGATTCTTCATTGGCGGCGCGGCTTGGCCGTTCCGGATACGAACGCGCGAGAGCGCTGTTCTCGATTCAAAAGAATGTCCGCCATTTATCCACGCTAATCTGTGGCGGCGCTCTGTGAGCGCCGGCATTGTACCTACTGATCTGTCATCCCGTTGAGATTACGCGGAAAGGAACGCCCATCCGCCTTCGCCAGGCTACAGCGCGAGAGGCAGGGAGGCTGGTTATAGTAGATCCCGAACGCAGTTGAGCGCGTTCAGGTAAACGCGGTGTGGTCCGCCGCGAATCAGTTCCTCGCTGATCAGACCCACGGCATCGTTGTTTCCAGCGGGCATTAGCTGCGGGTGCCGTGTTTCGCTGTTCTGTGTGCGTGAGACCTCCAGCAAATCGCCGCAATCTGCGTATGTGACGCGATATTCAACGTCACCGCTGGTCAAGGTAATTTCGTGAACTGATTGGCCGTCGCGCTCGCGCAGCTCGACGTCGATATGTTCCGCCGACGCTCCGATAAAACGTAAGTCATGTGAAGATTTCACTTCATCGATGTGCCAACTCAATTGCGCTCCGAGCCAGCCCACAAACAAGATAGCCGCCGATCGAAAGCCCGGTGCAAAATCGATACGCGCCTTATTGATCTTGGCGAGGCGATGATGCGAAGCAGGATGATCGAAGAATTGCGCCAGCGCGAAGCGAAGATTGTCCAGCCGTGTCCAATTCAAATCGCAAAGCACGATGCGTTGATTGGCTTCCTGCTGCATCAGTTCGAGTAAACGTATTTGCGAGCGAAAATCACTCCAGCCGTGGCTGTCATAGATCACCCGATCGACCCACGTCCAAAGCTGCGCGTCAATGGATTCGCGAAATTCTTCCTGCCACCAAAGATAAAGTGGCAGATCCGAATCCAGATTCGACAGGACGATGCTCGGAAGTTGTGTGGTACAGCCGCCTCTGAGCAGGAATGAGATTTGCTCGGAGCAAACCTGTTTACTGCCTGCGTTAGCCACGTGGCAGTGTGCACTGATCCAGGCGCTAACGTGGTCATCAGTGGCGTTGCAATCAGCTTCGATAACGAGTGCGCGGCAGGCGTGGTTCTCAGTAATTTGCGCCATCAATTGCGTGTTGTTTTGCAATGAACCCGGTTCCTCGCTGTACACAGCAAGATTCATAAGCGACGCTCGGGTCATCGCGCCTTCCCCTTCACTCCAGAGTTTTTTCAGCTCCTGCTCAATCTTTTCGAACTCCACCGGAGTGCCTAACGAGTATGTTTCAGTAACCCCAGGCATACCGTTTATAATCTTCTCCACGTGCGACCGTCCCGGGCGAGCAAATCGTCGGCGGCTTCCGGTCCCCACGAACCTGCCGGGTAGAAATACAATTCCGGCGCATCTTTCTTTGTGTGCCACGCCTCTTCGATGGGATCGATAAATGCCCAGGCTTCTTCCACCTCATCGCTCCGGGCAAAGAGTGTGGCATCGCCACTCATCGCGTCGAGCAGCAAACGTTCGTACGCTTCCGGGCTCGGTTTACCGAAGGATGTTCCATAGTGGAAATCCATCTTTACAGGCTCGATGCGAAAACTCGTGCCGGGAACCTTGGCATGAATCCGCAATGAGATTCCTTCGTCCGGCTGGATGCGAATAACGAGGACGTTGAGATCCCGAAGGTCTTTATTGAATAATACCGGAGGCGCTTTTTTGAAGTGAACGGAGATCTCAGTGGCCGATTTCGGAAGGCGTTTACCCACTCGCATGTACACCGGCACGTCTGCCCAGCGCCAATTGTCGATGAACAGACGCAACGCGACGAACGTTTCTGTCTGCGAATCGGGATTTACGTTTTGTTCCTGCCGGTAACCGGGGACGGGTTCGCCGTGAATAGCGCCTTTGGTGTATTGCGCCCGCACGACATTGGCCGCGATTTCGTTGCGGGACCAGCGATGCAGCGATCGGACCACTTTCACTTTTTCATCTCGAATACTGTCAGCGCTCAGGTCAGTAGGCGGTTCCATTGCCACAAGGCATAAGAGCTGAATCAGATGGTTCTGCACCATGTCGCGCAACGCACCGGCGGTTTCGTAATAGCCGGCACGCGTCCCTACACCGAGCGTTTCTGCTGCGGTGATCTGCACTTGATCGATATAGTGCGTGTTCCACAGCGGTGAGAAAATGGCGTTGGCAAATCGCAGGACGAGAATGTTCTGCGCGGTTTCCTTTCCAAGGAAATGGTCGATACGGAACGTCTGCTCTTCGGTGAAAGAGTTGCGCACGACACGATTAAGCTCCCGCGCTGAGGCGAGATCAGTGCCGAAAGGTTTTTCGATTATGACGCGCGCCCAGCTTCCTTTGCAGGTCTGGTTCAGGTCCGCGGCTTTCAGGTTCTTGAGAATCGGTTCGAACTGGTCAGGCCCCGCCGCCAGGTAAAACAAACGGTTGCCTCGCGTGCCGTGCGTCTTGTCGATTTCGTCGAGACGTTTGGCCAGCTCTTTGTAACCGCCTTCATCACCAAACTCACTGCGGTGATAAAAGACAGATTGCGCAAACGTGTTCCAGATTTCGTCGCGCACCGGCTGACGCGAAAACTCGCGTGTGGATTTTTCGAGGTCCCGCCGGAATTCATCGTCACTTTTGTCGCGCCGCGCAAAACCGACGATAACGACATCGGGTGGGAGTTCTCCGTCGGCAGCGAGGTTGTACAGCGCCGGCACAAGCTTGCGATGAGTGAGATCACCCGTGGCGCCGAAAATAACCACATTGCATGGCTGGGGGACCGGACGTGCGGCCAATCCTTCGCGAAGCGGATTTGGTTCGGGTTGATCGGCCGCGCGGTTCATGCTCTTCGCAGATTACGCAGATTTTCGCAGATTGAATAATCGAATTGACACACGAGGACGGCGGTATCGGCGCAGATAATGTCGGTTCCGATTAGATCTAAATCGGCAGCGGAAATCGCTGCGTCACGTCTAAGACTTTTTTGTGCACATTCTCAACCGCGCCAGCGTCGCCACGCTTTTCGAGAGTTTCCGCAACCAAATCCGCAATCTCAAGCATCTCTTCTTCTTTCATTCCGCGTGTGGTCACGGCTGGTGTTCCGACTCGGATGCCGCCGGGTTTGAAGGGCGAACTGGTGTCAAACGGGATTGCATTCTTGTTTACGGTGATGCCTGCTTGATCGAGAACTTCCTGGGCTTCTTTGCCGTTCAGGTTCTTCGGACGAAGATCGACGAGCATCAAATGATTATCGGTGCCGCCGGAAACGATTCGGTAACCGTGCTTGGCCAGACCGGCGGCAAGCGCCTTTGCGTTAATCACGACTTGTCGCTGGTATTCGCGGAATTGCGGTTCGAGTGCTTCGTGAAAACAAACGGCTTTTGCTGCGATGACGTGCATGAGCGGGCCGCCTTGTACGCCCGGAAACACTGTGGCGTCGATCTGCTTTGCGAATTTTTCTTCGCACATAATAATGCCGCCGCGAGGCCCGCGAAGACTTTTGTGTGTCGTGGTGGTGACGAAATGCGCATGCGGAATCGGGCTTGGATGCTGACCCCCTGCGACGAGTCCTGCAATGTGCGCCATATCGATGAACAGAACGGCGCCCACCGAATCGGCAATTTGACGCAAGCGTGGGAAATCGATGATGCGTGGATATGCTGACGCGCCGGCAGTAATCATCACCGGCCGGACTTCCTCAGCTTGCCTTTGCAGCGCGTCGTAATCGATCTGCTCGGTGTTCTCGCTCACGCCGTATTGCGAGACGTTGTAGAATTTACCAGAAAAATTTGCGGGAT
>DATDFM010000013.1:0-8369 GCA_036522635.1 Candidatus Udaeobacter sp.
AGTTTCACGCCATGAGGCTCGCCGCAAACGCAAATTGCGCGAGGCGCGGATGCGACCTATACGTCACATACGACGCATTTGTCTATTAATGGACGCTGAATTACAAAAGCTGATTGAAGCTGGCAAGCTCACCACGCAGTCCGCGGCTCAACTGGAAAAACTTAAGCCTGGCACGTTTTGTCTGCACAAGAGCTGGGGATTCGGCCGAATCCGCGAGTGGAACCTGCTTCTGAACCAAATCGTAATTGATTTCGCCAGCAAGAAGTCTCATCCAATGCAGGCGCAATATGCGGCAGAGAATCTGACACCGCTGGCACCGGAGCATTTTCTGGCGCGAAAGGCCACAGACATCGCATCAGTTAGAAATCTCGCCAGAGAAAATCCGGTGGCTCTGGTGCAAAACATTTTGGAAAGTTTGGACGGAAAAGCCAGCGCACAACAAATTGGCGAATGGCTAATTGGCGATGTGCTCACCGAAGCGGAATGGAAACGCTGGTGGGAATCAACCAGGAAAGCGCTTAAAACAAGCGGCAGGTTTTCGATTCCAACAAAAAAGACCGAGCCCATCCAAATCCGCGGCGAAGGCGTTTCGCACGCGGACGAGCTGCTCGCGGCATTCAACAAGGCCAGGCAGCCGAAGCAACAAATCACAGCGGTCGAGCAGATCATAAAATCTCACGACCAATTCAAGGAACCTGAAAAACAACTTCAGCCCATTGTAGTGGCGATTGAGAACGCTGCGGCGCGCAACCAGAGACTGCATCCTGAGCTGGCATTCGAGCTCATCATTGCACGCGACGATTTGCTTGAGCGTCTTCCATCACTGCACATCACACATGTCGGCCTGACTCTTTCCAAATTGATTGTGGAAGATGAAAAGCGTCTCCCGTTGATCCTGCCAAATTTGCCGGCGGCAAAGGAGAAGCGTGTTTTGCAGGCATTGCCAGAGGCCCTGGGAGCGGGGTGGACGGAGCGGGCTCTCCGTCTCATGGAGGCGAGCCACGGTCGAATGGTGGCACAAATTCCGCGCATTTTAACCGAAGGCGGGCAACAGGCTGAGCTTCGGACTATGCTGGAGCGAAGCATTCGCGAACATTCAGCCACTAGCGAGATGCTCATTTGGTTGTGCGGCGAAAAGAAGAATTGGAACGACCTGATTACCCCGGATTTGCTATGGGCGATCCTCGCCGCGCTCGAACGCGAACAGCATAGTTCTACCGGTCGCGCCAGCAGACTGCTGCGGACATTAGTTGATGACCGGGAATTGCTTGGGGAGATGTTCAAAAAGGTCGACGTCGGCCTGGCACGCGATGCGATGCGGCGTCTCCAGGTCACCCCATTGTTCGATGAGCTGACCAAACGATCGCTCCTGGCACGGATGGTCAAAGTTTACCCGGAGCTGGAAAGCATGATCGCCGGCGCAGAACCGCAGGAAAAAACTGCGCCGCTCATTGTGTCCTGGAGCAGTCTGGAAAAACGCAGAGCCGAGTACGAAGAGATCGTAAAAGTAAAAATTCCCGAAAACACAAAGGAAATCGCGATTGCCCGGTCTTACGGCGATCTGAGCGAGAACTTTGAATTCAAAGCAGCGAAGCAAATGCAAAGCGTGTTGATGCGCCGCAAAGCCGAGCTGGAGCAAATGCTGCACGACGCGAGGGGCACGTCATTCGAAAATCCGGATACATCGCGTGTGTCCATCGGCACAATCGTGAGACTACATAACAGCGCGTCGAACGGCGAAGAAACCTATACGATCCTTGGCGCGTGGGACGGCGATCCCGATCATCACATTATCTCCTACCAAACTGCCATCGGGCAGGCCCTGCTCGGTCATGAAGCCGGCGAAACGATTTCTCTAAACACTGAGCACAGCGTCGCGCAGTTTACTATCATTTCGATCGAACCCGCGCCGCCGGACCAAACTCCTTCGGCGACCAATCTTCCCAGCGAGCCCGCTGTTGAAGCTGCGGTGGCCAAATAAGCTGCAACGAAACGCAGGCGCTCTCGCGTGTTATGGAACATTAACTAGTTGCGGACCTGTGGCTAACTCAACTCGTGCACTGACCCGTTGAATGTTAAGTCGTGCTGTTTCACCTGGGCCACCAGCGCTTGGATTTCTTTTCTCAACTCGATCCGGATTTGGAACATAGCGGGTCTGGAAAAAGCGAAGAACCTGGCGGGGCATAAGCCCTCCGCCTGATTCAGATCCGTTAATTAGAGCGACTCTGGCAATAATCCCGCGACGCTGTCGAGATGAAAATGTTGCGATCCGGTAGAACGCCGCAGCGCCTAAATCAGCAGTTCGTACGAGAGAACGCTCAGGCAATAAATCGCAGCGGTTTCTACTCGCAGAACGATTGGGCCCAGGGTGATCGGTTGGCAACCCTGCCCGCGTGCTAACGCAAGTTCTGCGGGTGTAAAGTCACCTTCAGGCCCAACGAGCATCAAAACGCTTCGAGGACGATCACCGTGTTCGCTCGCATAGGTTTGCAGAATTTTCTTCAGCTGCTGCGCATCGGGTTGAAGCGATCCGATTAAGCGAAGATCGAATGGCTGGACCGAACCGGAAAAAAATTCTGACAATTTCTTTGGGGTATGAACGCGCGGCAGCCAATTTTGGCCGCATTGCTTGGCCGCTTCGATGGCGATCTGCTGCCATTTCGATTGTTTTTGCGTTGCAGTGTCCGTATCGACCTGCACAACCGTCCGATCGGAAATGATCGGCGCAATTTCGGCTGCACCAATCTCGACTGCCTTCTGCACGATGAGGTCCATGTTTTTGCCTTTTGGGATCGCCTGTCCCAAAACGATCCTGCAGCGCAGCGGCGCCGTTTCTGCTTCGTGCAATTTTCGGAGGCGAATTTCGTCATCGGCCAGTTTCGCAATTTCTGCCGTAAGTTCGCGGCCTTTTCCGTTGAAAAGGACAAGCTTGTCCCCTGTCTGCATGCGGAGAACGTTGCGCGCGTGATGAGCTTCGGTGCCGCGCAGTGCCAGCTCGTGAGGATCCCAGTTCTCCGGCGCAACGTAGAAGCGATGCATGACTATTGCGCTTGATCTTAATCTATGAGTAGTCAGCAGCGATAACTGAGTTTAGCGACACCACGTTTGAAAGCGCGTTGCTGATCGGCAGGTCAACGCCGCGTTGTTTTAAGGCACCGAGCAGGCGTTCGGTCGGAATGTTTCCAACCAACGCATCTTGCGCGAACGGACATCCACCGAGGCCACCGATGGCCGAATCAAAACGGCGGCAACCCGCGTCATACGCAGCGAGTACCTTCGATTCAGTTTCCACTGGCACGCTATGAAGATGCACGCCGATGTTGCAGTCGCGATGCCGACTTGTAACTGACTCAAACACACTCCGAATCAAATCAGGAGTCGCCATGCCGACGGTATCAGCGAGCGAAACAGTTTGTATTCCGAGGCTGACAAGCTTATCGAGCACTTCGCCGAGCTTGATTTCATCCCACGCATCCCCATATGGGTTTCCAAACGCCATCGAAATGTAAACCACAGTGTTCAGGTCCGCGTTATCTGCCTTTCTTTTGATTGATTGCAAAACTTCGTAGCAGTCCTCCAGCGTTTGCTTCTGGTTGTTGCGGAGAAAAGTCTCGGACACTGAGCACGGAAAACCGAGAGTCGAAACTGCTTTAGTCGCGATGGCACGTTCGGCACCTTTGTCATTCACTACGATCCCGATGATCTCGACGTCGTCAGGCACATCAGTTAGTTCCAGGACCTGTTCGCTGTCGGACATTTGCGGAACGGCTTGCGGAGACACAAAGCTGACCGCATCAATGTGCTTGAATCCTATATCAATCAAAGCGCGGAGGTACCGGCTTTTCAGCTCGGTGGGAATTTGCCGGCTGATGCCCTGCCAGGCGTCGCGCGGGCATTCGATCAGTGTGACGGTGTTGCTCACCACGGATTTGCGGCGCTTACTTGAAGAATTCCTTGGCGCGCTCGAAGAAACTTTTGCGCATTGGAGTGTTTTCCTCACCGCAAAGCGCGGCAAACTCTTCGAGCTTGCGGCGTTGCTCTGGATTCAGCCGCGAAGGCACCTCCACGATTAGTCGCGCGTATAAATCGCCGTGGCTACGGCCGTTCACATTTGTTATGCCTTTGCCGCGGAGCTTGAACATTTGTCCGCTTTGTGTGCCGGCGGTGACTTTAACGTGCGCCTTGCCTTCGAGCGTTGGCACGTCAACCTCACCACCCAATGCCGCAATGGAAAACGGGATTGGCACATCGCAATACAAATCGTCGGCTTCACGGTGAAAGATCTTGTGCTCCTTAATGTGGACCACCACGTAAAGGTCACCCGGTGCTCCGCCGCCAATGCCGGCTTCACCGTTTCCTGGAGAACGTAATCGCGTGCCGCCCCGGATTCCCGCGGGAATCTTCAGCTTAATTCGGCTTAGCTTTTCGACGCGTCCATCGCCGCGACAGTTTTCGCACGGCCTTTCAATGATTTCACCGGAACCATGGCAGCGTGGACAGGTTTGCGAGACATGAAAGAACCCACGAGAACTGATAACCTGTCCGCGGCCCCCACACGTTGAACAAGTCGTCTTGCGCGAACCCGGTTCGGCACCGCTGCCATCGCATTTATCGCAGGTATCAAGCTTCTCAACTTCAATCGTCTTTTCTGCGCCGAATGCAGCTTCCTCCAGCTTGATTTCCATGTCGTACCGCAGATCCGACCCATGACGTCTATCATCGGAACGTGCCCCAGACGCGCCGCCAAAGAATGTATCGAAAATTCCCCCGCCAAATCCGCCGCCACCGAACACTTCGCGAAAGATTTCGAATGGATCATGAAACCCGCCGCCACCAAAACCGGCACCGCCGCGTGCGAATGCGGCATGACCGAAGCGATCGTAAGCCGCCCGTTTGTCGGGATCCATCAGGACGTCGTACGCTTCGCCTAGTTCTTTGAATTTTTCCTCGGAGTGCGGATCGTCCGGATTTTTATCAGGATGGAACTTAACGGCGAGCTTGCGATAGGCGCGCTTGATTTCTTCACCGGCGGCATTTCGTTCGACGCCGAGCACTTCGTAATAATCGCGTTTCTCAGTAGCCATCAGAGCGAAAGTTCTACGTCACCAATCCGACTAATCGGTAAGGCCAGCGAGAATGCTCACTGCTTCGAGGGACCGCTGGAAACAACAACGCGCGCCGGTCGCAGCAGACGATCGTTGAACCGATAACCTCGCCGGGCTTGGCGAATAACTGTTTCTTCTGGGACGTTGCTGGCCTCGTGGGCAATCGCCTCGTGAAGGTTCGGATCAAATTTTTTGCCTTCGGCTTCGATGGCTTGCAGGCCGTTTTCCTCCAGCAAATCGTTCAACTGTTTTTGAACCAAAACCATTCCGGAATAAATCGGAGATTGCGCGCCCTCCGTTTTCGCTGCTGCCAAACCAAGTTCAAAACTGTCGAGAATTGAGACCAAACGGTGGAGCAAAGAGCTGTTGGCGTATTTCACCGCATCCTCTTTTTCGCGAGCGGCGCGTTTTTTGTAGTTCTCGAAATCCGCCTGGCTTCGTAGAGCCAGATCGCGGAACCGGTCGAGATCGGCTTGCAAACCGGCCAACGCATCTTCAGGATCGGCGGCGCTTGCACCGGCGGCGGAGGCCTGCTTCGCCTGTGCGGACAAATTCATTTCGTCACGTTCAGGGGATGGACTCTTTTTCATGTTTTGCGAATGGCTATTAGGGTCATGTCATCATTTTGCGGCACCGAACCGGTAAACTCTCGCACGTCCTCGATGATCCGTTTAACAATCGCTGGCGCGCCATTGGTCGCGCTGGCGCGAACCGACTGCATCATGCGATCGACGCCAAACTCATCGCCGTCGGAGTTAAGTGTCTCAGTAAGGCCGTCGGTGTAGAGAACGAGGCAATCGTTGCGCTCCAGCGGTACCGCGAAGTCGACGGTAAGCCTATCGAACACACTTCCGCTGTCAATTCCGACGACCATTCCCGGCGACTTAACCGGGGTTACAGTTTGCGACTCCCGCTGGTACCATAACGGCGCATCGTGCCCAGCGCGGGCAAGCGTGACCCCATCATTCTGATGGTTCAGAACCAGGTAAGCCATACTAATAAACATGTCTTCTTTGATGTCCGGATAAAGCTGCCGGTTTACTTTTCGTAACACATCCGCCGGAGATGGATTCCGAGCCGCCTCTGCACGCAACACGCTTCGGCAAATCGCCATAATCAGTGATGCGGGTACGCCTTTGCCTGAAACATCTGCGATCGCGACGCCTAGTCGCTCGTTATCGACGTGGATGTAATCAAAATAGTCGCCGCTTACCTGACGAGCTGGCACATTAATCCCGCTGATTTGGAAACCATTGATGGCCGGCGCTTCAGACGGGAGCAGGATGCGTTGGATGTCCCGCGCGATCTCGAGATCGTGATCCAGCCGTTTCTTTTCGTTCGCCATTGAATAAATGATCGCGTTGTAGAGCGCGAAAGCGGATTGCTCGGCAATGGACTTAAAGACAACAAAATCAGCCTGCGAAAAAGGCATACCCTTCGGACCATTGGCTAATGCCAGAACACCGAGATCCTGCTCGCCATATCGAAGCGCTGTTGCCATGACCGACACACTGCCAAAAGCGCTTCCCCGCAATTTTGCCAACTCCGACGCTTCCGAGAAGTCATTGACACAAACAGGCTGACCCGTCTGCCAGACGTGGCCAATCAGCCCCTCGTTTGGATTAACCGTATGAAGCCGCAGGAAACTTTCCAAGGCGATGGGATTGGCGGCGGCTTGCTGGAGAATGTGCTGCGGAACGTCCACGAGCGGCGGACAACCTTTTGAAATGAATGCGGGCGTAAGCTTGCCACCCGTCCGGTCCGTCACGTAGAGGGCGCCCCCGTGGGCATCAAGAATGCGTACCGCTCCCTCTACAACGAGTCGATGCAATTCCTGCGATCGAATCGCTCCACGGAACGCTTCACCTAAACCGTGGAGGAAATCGAAGACGAGCGTCTCCTCGACTTGAATCTCCTCATGTGAACGCTCCAATTTGCGAATTCGACGCGTTTGGGAATAGGCGGTGATACCCCAGCCAACCAGAGACGCGACGAGCAGTCCAAGGAGAAGAGTCGGCCACATTGCGCTAGGCCAGCTTACTTCGAAGACGTCTCGTGATGAAGATCTTGTCTTAGGAAATCGAGAACGTCCTTGAAGCGAAAAATATTTTCAGACGCCGCCTCACAAAGTGCTTCGTGCGCCTCGAGCATCGTTTCGGTCTGCTGCCTCTTTTGGGAATCCAGCGTGTGGCTCTTCGAGGCTTGTTCAAGCGCTTCACATTCAGGTGCACCGGTGCCATCGCTGTGGATATCGAATATCTGATCCAATCCGAGCCCGGAAAGAAGTTGCTGGCTGCGATTGCCGCAATGGACAATGTGAAGATGTCCGCACCCGAGTTCCTTTAGCCGCAAGGCCACGCTGGCCATTGTTCCCATGAAGGTGGAATCCATCATCGCGCAATCCGCCAAATCGATCACAAATTCACGATATCCGCGATCCAACATTTCGCGCGAGAACTCCTTGAGGTTGCCGCTATTGAGGAAACTACCTTTTCCCTCCACTTTCACCCATACAGTCGGTCCTCTTACCCCAACTTGAATTGACGAGTCCACAGTTACTCTTTCAAACGATACCAGCCCAAAACCCATGCTGTCAAACCTCGCCAGCCATCCGGGGGATCACTCACCAACTGATTCGGAACGCAGCGGTTAATGAGCCGCATCGCCTTGAACCTTCGAGAGACGGCTAAAAACACCGAGGCCGCCTCTGATACTTTTATTCCCACAAAAACGAGCGGTTTTCCGCCACGATTCGGCCGTTGGCGATTAGAAGGCATCTCCACGCGATCACACGGCCATCATCGAAATAATCGTCACCGATCACCTTGAACTCGGTCCTGTGGGTGCCGCGCACGTTTCTGTATGTTATCTCCTGCGCCTGGGTATGTTCGTGCAATTTCTCCTGCCGATATTCCAGACGCACGGTCACGTCTGATGGGCGTTTTACCCGCCAAAAAAAATCGAAGTAATTACCGAAACGTTGCCTCATATCGAGTCCAGTGACCGCGCCGTACAGACGGTATTGCCTCTCAAAAACGATCGGCGCATCCTGCAGCGTAGAAGTTTTCTGGTTCGCTTGGTTGTTCTTCCCGCCAACCTTGTTCGACGAATCGTGCGCCCTCTCACTCGGCTTCAGCCCCCCTTTCTCGCTCATGAAGAAGAGCTTGGTTTTTCGAAACTCAAAATTTGGGTCCAGCGCCATCGGTAGCGGCGAGACATTCTCGATCAATTTGGGTTCCTCCCGGGTACCCCTTCCCGAAGCGC
>DATDFM010000014.1:0-8689 GCA_036522635.1 Candidatus Udaeobacter sp.
GTATCCGCCTTGGGCGCGAGCTTTTGAATTTCGTCGTGAACGCGGTCCTGGCGTTTAGTAAGCGGATTCAGCTTCGCCTGGGCAACAATCATTTCTTCGTACGACCAACGCATGGCGATGAACTGGCAGACCAGTGGCACCTGTAGCTTGCTCTCGGTTTTTCTGGTCTTTTCCGAGTTCGGATGTTCGGAGAACCAATGCGAAAAGGAATAAACGAGGCCGAGGTTCCGGTTCATGTCCTCATACTTGATGAGCGCGCCACCCATGATGATCTGCGGAATCAAAACCAGCGGGACGATATTGGCCGCAGTTTTCGGGTCGGCCACGAGTGACGAGATCACCAGACCCAAAGCCACGCCGCTCATCGCCGTCAGGAACATAATGGCCAGATCGATCCAGAACATGCCCCGGATTTGCAGAACGAGATTCCCGATCAGCACAAAAAGAACGCATTGGATGAGCGCGAAAAACCCCAGCGTGATCGTCTTGGAGATTACGTAATAGGAAAGACGCACCTTAATGTTGCGCTCGCGTTGCAGCACCGGCCGATCACGAATGATGTCATCGGCGCTGTTCGTTAGTCCGAGGAACATTGCAACGATCAAACCGAGAAACAAAAACGTCGGAATATGATAAGCCGAAGCGAAATCGTATGTGCCGGTCTCTGAGTACCTCAGGATCGTCCCAATTAGCAACGCGAGTACGGGCGAAACGCCTATGGTGATTACAAGGTTCGCTTTGTTGCGCAGTTTGCTGGTGAAAGCACGCCGCAGCAGCGTAAGAAATTGCGTCCACTCATCATGCCACCGCAGTGGTAATCGCTTCTTCTGCGTCGGTGCGACCGGCAACGGATCGGCTTCCTCTTGTTGCAGCGAGACTTGCTTGACGTCCTGGATCAATCGGAACGCTTCATATTTGTCGCGCCAAAAATCCGGAGCGTAACGGCGCGCCGGGATGAGCTGTCCACGACTGTTTTCCTCGTATATGACGTCACCGCTCAAATCGCGCAGCGGCGTCTCAAGCACATCAAAGATAAATTCCGGCCGAGTGGTTCCACATGACGGACAGGCGCCAAGTTCGGCGCCGAATTGATGTTGATGTTCCGCTTCAGCGAAGTACCGCAGGGCATCGGAAGGCGCACCGAAAAATACGAGGCGCCCGCCTTTGTCGAGCAGGATCACCTTCTGGAACATCTGGAAAATTTTCGAGCTCGGCTGATGAATCGTAACAATGACGATCTTGTTGTGCGCCATGCTCCGGATGATCTCGATGACGTGCTCGGAATCTTTCGACGAGAGACCGGAAGTTGGTTCGTCAAATAGGTAGACGTCCGACATCCCGATCATATCGAGGCCGATGTTGAGACGTTTTCGTTCGCCACCGCTTAACGTCTTTTTCTCAGGACTGCCGACTACGGCGTCGCGCCGTTCGCTGAGACCAAGTTCGATCAATTTCGCATCCAACCGCCGGACTCGGTCGCGTTTCGATAGATGCGGTGCACGGATGGCCGCCGCGAACTTCAAATTCTCGCCAATGGTAAGGTGCTCGTCGAAGGCGTCCTGTTGAGGCATGTAACTGACGTACTGCTTCAAAACGTCGAGATTTCGATAAAGAGATTGTCCGTTGAGCAAGACTTCGCCGCTGGTCGGCTGAAGCTGGCCGGCAAGCACTTGCATTAGCGTGCTTTTGCCCGCACCGCTCGCTCCCATCACGCAAACCAGCTCGCCGCGCGTGATGCTGAAGGAAATCCCATCGAGACCCACCTGACCCTTCCCAAAGCGATGCGTGATTTCGTTCAGCTCGAGGCTGCGAATGATGTTTCGCTCCTCTTCGATGATGCGCTCCAAAAAATTGCATCGCAGAACCTGTCCGACATCGATTCGAATAATGTCGCCGTCCTTGAGTTCCGCAGTCGTACGGACCGGACTGTCGCCGACCATGATTCGACGGTCAGCTTCAATGACCTCGAGCGTGCCTATTCGCCGATCGTAATCGCAAAATATTTTCAGCAGCACATCCCCCGCCGTGCCGGGGGAAAGCAGGATATCGTCGGCCTGCAGGCGACTGGGATCATTCGACACCAGGTATTCCGATTTTGAAGCTTTCAGTTGGAACCGTCCGCCGAGCGCACGCGCACGGCGGCGCAGATCGTTCAAATCCAGCTCGGTGTCGTTGTGAAAGATGATTTTGTCTTCCAGTGTCGTATCGATCTGAGTGCCGGCCTTGAGGCGAACTCCCTTGAGCTCCGCGTCGATATCGCGCAATGCCTTGATCCTCACTTTGAGTCCGAACGTGACTCGCAGAGCGCTTTCACGCGTTCGTGAGCGCTCCAATTGTACTTGCTCCGCATCTTTAGTTACCCGGATATAAATTTCCGGAAGCGAAACGTTCTTCTTGGCATTGAAATATTGAGCGAGCTCCTGATAACTGAGGACCTGGTCACCGATCAAAATTCGTTGACCGGGGTAAATTCGACAGAACCCGCCGCGCACCAATGGTCTTCCGCGCACGGAAACATTTTGGCCGCTGTAGTTCTTCAAAAGAATGAGGTCGTGATACCGGAACGCCATCAGCCGATCCGTCTCAGACAGATTCTTCAGCATGATGTCCGCCTTACTGGCCACGCCGAACGAGAGCGATTCCAGCGGCGACGCCCCATGCTGGTAAATTGCCGGGTCAGATTCTTCTGACGCGTTGAGTTGATAAACAATATCGATCGCTTGCGCCGCCATCCCCATCTGGGACATGAACGAATAGAACGCGACGACTTGTTCCTGCTTTAAACCCGCTTGCGAGATGAGGTCATACAGCTGGACTCCAAGCATGATCTTTCGTTCGGTGCTTAGCTGCGCGCCGAGTTTTTGGGCCATTGCTGCGAGGTCCTGCTGCTCGTAGAGCGCCTGCCGAAACAACTGTCGTAACTCGGAGTAAACCGCTTCCGGATAGTCGTAACGCAAAAAGCCGAGGCTCGAGTCGATTTCTTCCTCCATGATGACGCCGTCGGCTTTGGTGAAGCTCGCCAGCACCTGAATCAACAACGGCAGGAGGTTCGGCCCTTCGGAAACACTGCGCGGCTTGCGCAACGCGCGACGCACCAGTCGACGGCCAGTTCGTCGCACTCGATACGCCAACGGAATGACCCGTTGCATCGTGCGGTCGATCTTGTCGGCCATTGATGAAACCAGCTCTGTCATGGTGATTTTCGGATGCGAATCTTACGCGAAAGCGCGAAGCGGCGCAATGCAATGCGGGTTCCAGGACTTACAATACCTGATCCCATTTGCTCTTGTCTTTGAGCATAATTTCCCGGAGAAGACGAATGGGCGGCATGCCGTGGCTGAGCAATTCGTTATGAAATTTTTGCAGTGAGAATTCGTTGCCCTGTTGGGCCTTGTAGTCGTCGCGCAACTTCAGGATCTGCAGTTTGCCAAGTGAATAATTCAAATACCCCGGATCGAAGGTGGCGCGCATGGCTTCCTGGCGTGCAGGCTTCGGTTCGTAGTAGCAATTTCCCTGAAAAAATTTCGTGGCTTCATCAATCGACATTTTTTGTGTGTGCACTTTGATGGAGACACACAGCCGGCACAGGCGCAGCAGCGCCTCGTCAGCCTGCGCCATGCGATATTTTGCCGCGCGCTTCAGATCATCTTCGCTTGGACTTGAATTGGACGGACCGCCGAATCCTTCGTCGATCATCATTTTTTCGCAGTAATGCGCCCAGCCCTCAATGAAAGCATAGCTGCCGAAGATTTTTTCTACTTTGCTGGCAGACGACGCGTTCAGATGAAGAAACTGCACGTAATGCCCGGGATAGACCTCATGAATTGAGACGACATCCGACGTGTAATAATTAAATGCGGTGAGCCATTCCTCCTTTTCCTGCGCCGGCCAATCCTCTTCCGTCGGTGTGACGTAGTAATAAGCTTCGGTCGCGCGCTTTTCGAACGGACCCGGGGTATCCATCGAGGCAAAGGAAGTGGCGCGCAGATATTGGGGGGTCTCTTTTACTTTCGCGCGAACCTCTGACGGAATTCCTACCAACTTACGAGCCGCAACGTATTTGCGAATCTTGTCCAGATCCTTGGCAATATCCGGGATCAATTTGTCCGAAGCCGGGTGCTCGCTCTGGACTTGCTTGAAAACCTCAATCGCAGGTTTGTTTGGATCGATTTTTTTGGCCGCCTCTGCGAACGCTTCCTGTTCGGCCTTTAATTGCGTCATGCCGATCTCGAGAACCTTTTGAGGCGGAAGATCAACCAGCTCTGTCTGCGTCAGGAAGCGGGCGAATTTTTCTTCACCAAGAGCGAAATCGAGTGTGGCTTTGGGAAGTTTCTCTCGTTCCAGCCATGTTGCGTAATCACTGAGCGCGTTTGCCGCCTTGCGGTTGGCTGCCTGAAACGCGACGCGGAGCTGGTCGTCTTTCAGACCGCTCACAGCGGCGATAAGATCTTTCTTCAGAAAGTCGGCGGAACCTCTGGCGATCTGAATTGCAAGTTCGACGAAGGGCTTCGGAAGTTTGTCATCCAGGTTTGTTCTCGCCGCGATCAGGATATTCGGAATTTGTGATTCTATGGCCACAAGGCTGCGGACGCGGTCCTCCAGAGGCGCAAAATTCCTTTTGACGTAGACGTTCACGTCGCCGGCTCGCGCATAAACCATAGGGTTTCGTTCGAACGCCGACATGTCCTGCATTTCAAACAGCTCGCGCTTCACCGCCGCTTGCAGGATTCGAAGATCGATGGATTGCCGCGGACTCAGTTTGGCTGGATCAAACTTGGCCAGCCGATCCTCGAATCGCCGGAGACGGGAGAGTTCGGCGTCGAGCGCCAGACGGCTGTAATCGCTGATTTTGCCATCATATTCGTGAAGGCCGAGCGCGGTTCCCTGGAGCGGGTGAGCCGCCAAATAGGTTTTCACGTATTCTTCGGCTACTGCGTCGTATTCGGCATCCTGCGGTTGCGCAGCGGAGACCACTTTTGTCATGGAAAACGCCACCAGGACGGCGAGCAGCCAAAGACGTGTCGACGCCGCTGTCTTGTTAACACCGGACGTTAGCCCGGTGGAACGACATGGCCGTCGCGTAGCACCCGGCTGAAGCCGGGTGTTAATGACGTCATTGAAATCGACACTCATTTGCGAATCTCGGATTGGAATTGAACTACAGACAACACTGTGGGTTGGGCGTTGCCAAAATTCGCTCATGAGCGATTGTCGGGATTGTCCTTGGGCAAAACATGAGGCGGGTTGTGATCATTCCGTTGCTGGCTTGTGTCCTGTTCGGGGCTAACCTCCGCGCTTTCGCGCAGGAAGTGCAGCCCCCTAAGACCGAAGAGGATAACGGCTACTCGCAGATTGCCATTTTCGCAAAAGCCCTGGAACTGATCCGGCAGGATTACGTCGACGAGAATAAGACGAGCTATCACGACCTCGTCAATGCTGCGATGAAGGGGATGCTTTCGTCACTCGATCCACACAGTCAGTTCATGGATCCCAATGATTTTCGAGACATGCAGGATGATACGCGCAGCCGCTTCAACGGCCTCGGCATCGAAGTCTCGATGAAAAACGGTCTGCCTACGGTGGTCACAGCAATGGAGGATACGCCTGCGGCCAAAGCGGGAATTCTTTCCGGAGATCAAATCCTGCGGATTAATGGCATGTCGACCGACAGAATGGATCTCCAGGACGCCATCAATGTTCTGCGAGGTCCCGCCGGCGCAAAAGTCACGCTGACGCTACTGCGGCCGTCAACGAAGGAAATCAAGGAGTACACGCTGCAACGCGCTGAAATAAAAATCCAAAGCGTTAAGGGAGAAAGATTGTTGCCATCGGAGCTGACCGGCCCATTCAGGATTGGTTATGTCCGGCTGATCCAGTTCAACGAACCGACAGCCGACGAATTATCGAAAGCTATCGATGATTTGCAGAAGCAAGGCATGCAGGCACTGATACTCGATCTTCGAAATAATCCAGGCGGGCTGTTAAACAGTGCGGTAGACGTGTGCGGCCAGTTCTTGCCGCCGAACACAAAGGTGGTTTCCACCCAGGGCCGCGTTTCTTCCCAACAGCATGATTACTCCACTTCCGCCGTAAGCAAGCCGCGTCCGAATTTTCCGATGGTGTTGCTGATTAACGAAGGCAGCGCGAGCGGCGCCGAGATTGTTGCAGGTGCGCTTAAGGATTTGCGTCGGGCGGTGCTGGTTGGTGAGACCACTTTTGGAAAAGGTTCGGTGCAGAATGTTCTGCAATTGCCGGATGGATCCGCGGTGCGTTTTACCACCGCCAAGTACTACACGCCCAGCAGGCAAGTGATTCAAGGTAATGGCGTGACGCCAAATATCCGCGTCGGCATGACGGCCGAACAGGAGCGTGCTCTATATGCGGTGCGCAACACCGGAAATGCAAAGTCGGAGGATGAGATCAATATTATCAAGACGAAAGACCCACAAATGTTGCGCGCCATCGATGCACTCAAAGGCGTGATGATTTACGCGCAGCAAAGCGCGCCAAAAGCCGAAGCGGTAAAAAAGTAGGGAGCGGCCTCCCCGCGATACACGTGAAGGGCAACCGCGTCGGTTGCCGGGTTGGCAGGCGAAGCGCCTGCCCTACAATTAGCCTGTGACAGTGCTGGCATTAGAGACGTCCTGTGACGAGACGGCTGTAGCGATTTTGCGGGATGATGGTACGGTCGACGCGCTCCGCCGACCAGACGCCGCAACGCGGTGTCTCAACCTGCTTGCGAGCGAAGTCGCGTCGCAGGTCGCTGCTCATGGAAAATACGGCGGGATCGTACCAGAGATCGCATCGCGCAATCATCTGATTTATGCGCCGCGGCTGCTCGATCGCGCTACAGACGCAGCGAAAACCCGCCTTTCAGAAATCGACGCGTTCGCTGCCACCCGTGGACCTGGTTTGGCGAGTTCGTTAATGATTGGTGCGTCAATTGCGAAAGGATTGGCGATCGGCTTCCGCAAACGCTATCTCGGCATCAATCATCTCGAAGGGCATTTGCTGTCGCCATTTTTCGGTGTCAAAAATAACCGCGACTCCGACATTAAGCCGAACGTGTCGCTCATCGTCAGCGGCGGACACACGATGCTGGTTGTCGTTCGTGGCCTAACGAATTATCAGCTTATCGGCCACACCGTTGACGATGCCGCGGGCGAAGCGTTCGACAAGGTGGCCAAAATGCTTGGACTCGGTTATCCCGGCGGACCGGAAATTGAAAAGCATGCACGCGGTGGCGATCCGAAACGTTTTGATTTTCCCCGGAGCATGCTCGCCTCGGAGAATTTCAGCTTTAGCGGATTGAAGACTGCGGTGCGGTATTTGTTACCAACACTGGGACCAGGGGAGCACCCGCGTCTCGCACAGACGCCCTACAATTTAGATGAGCAGACTCTGCGCGATCTCTGCGCATCTTTTCAGCAGGCAATCATTGATGTGCTCGTCACAAAGACACTCGCGGCGGCACAAAAATATCGTGTGGATCTTGTGACTATAAGCGGCGGTGTCAGTTGCAATCAGGAATTACGCAGGCAAATGCGCGATGCGAGCAACCGCAAAGGAATCGAATGTAAGAGCGCCGAACAGTGGTTGTGCACCGATAACGCCGCCATGATCGCATTTGCCGCATTGTTGCGTTTGCGCGCTGGATTTGAATCATACGTAACCGAGGAGATTGATCCGAATCTACTGCTCGTCCAGTAGCCGCTACGCTGTGCGAAGCGGTCCTTCAGGCTGTTGCTTCCCGCGCGGCGCCACCCCACAGCGGGGTCGACAGTTACAGAATCAGTACTCGCGCTCGAGAATATAGTTTGCCAGCGCTTTGAGCGCTTCTGCGTCGCGGTTACTAAAAATCGACAGGGCATCATGCGCTTCGCGAGTGAGATGTTTGGCTTCCGTGCGTGATTTGTCCAGGCCTATGACGGCAGGATAAGTTGCCTTCTTCGCGGCAACATCTTTGCCGGCGCTCTTGCCCAAAACTTCTGAGGTCTGGGTCACATCGAGAATATCGTCGATAACCTGGAAAGCCAGTCCCAGTCGCTGGCCGAAGATTGTAATCGCTGAAAGATTTTTTGCATTCGCGTTGGCGCTCATCGCGCCGAGGCGGACTGATGTTCTTAAAATCGCAGCGGTTTTGTTTTCGTGAATGAACTGCAACTCGCGGCGTTGAACGTTTTTGCCTTCGCCTTCGAGATCGGCAACTTGACCGGCGATCAGTTTTTGGCTGCCTGCCGCGACGGAGATCTCACGCAACAACGTCGACATATCGTAGCGCCGGGTTGTCTTCGCCTGCGAAACAATTTCAAACGCGATGGTTAAAAGAGCGTCACCCGTCAGCACGGCGATGCCTTCGCCGAAAACCTTGTGGCAAGTGGGACGACCGCGTCGGAAATCATCGTTATCCATGCTCGGAAGATCGTCGTGTACAAGCGAGTAGGTATGTATGCATTCAAGTGCGCACGCCAGCGGAAGCGCATCGTTGATTTTGCCGCGACAAGCTTCAGCCGCAGCCAGGCACAGAATCGGCCGCAAACGTTTTCCGCCAGCAAACAAACTGTAGCGCATCGCCCGGTGAATTGTCGCAGGCTTGGTATTCGCCTTCGGCAAGTAGCTGTTCAGCGCGTGGTCGATCAGTTTTTGGCGAGTGACAAGATACTTTTTAAGATTCACGTGGCAGAAACGG
>DATDFM010000015.1:0-22075 GCA_036522635.1 Candidatus Udaeobacter sp.
TGCCCAGGCGGCGGGTTCGCAGGAACCAAATACTACAAAACGTACAACTTCCGGAATGATGGCGCCGCGGATACATGTTTCACCGTCACAATCAATGCTGCTCTCGGCGGGCAAGGTGACATCGAGAGCGCCGCGTATGTGAATAGCTATAATCCAGCGAACCTTTGCGAGAATTATCTTGGTGATACCGGAGTAGTCGGTCTGGGCACAACGGTCCCGAATGCATCTTATTCGTTTGTGGTTCCTGCACATTCCGATTTCGTCGTGGTGGTGAACACGACTGGTACAACGACTTCTTCGCAGTTCTCAGGGACTGTCTCGGGATTCTTCGACTTCACACCGGGACCCGGCCCCTGTCCGGCACAGTAAGTCTTAAGAACAAGTTCAGTTTGTGGGGGCAATCTCTGCGCGGCTCGATTTTCGAGCCGCGTAGAGATAGGGCGGTTAACCGGAAGTAATGCTCTTGGCGTACTCCTTTGAATCGTGTTCGCGGAACTGTTATCGCTGTTCGGAGTCGAATCCAATGATCTACCAAGAAGGTAGTTATCGTGGCAATCACGACCTTCGCACTTGTTACCGCTGACAACCTACTAACAAAGACTATGAAATGACCTCTACTGGCTTAGGCTGGGTATTACGCTTAGGAGCCTCACCGCTCTAGTTCAAAACGCCAGGCTCTCTATGGAACTCAATAACTCTTAGCGGCCGGAGATGATTTGGCGGGATCGCACTATAACAATTCGCAAGAAATATTTGCCGAAGGGAGTGACTTGCGCGAATCTACAGCCAGTGAAATGTGGTGCCGTTTAGTGGCCATAAGTGTGTTGTTCCTGATCGTGTGCGCATCCGTGGTTCGCAGTGAATCAAAAGCAGACAACACAGGAATTACAGGCGTGATCCTGGTCACTCCCATCCGTCCCGGACCAATTAAGAAAGGATCTGAATCTTCACAGGCGGCCCCCCTTTCGAACGCGACGTTTACCATTAACAGCGGCGATGGAGTGGTCACAACATTTACGACAGACACAATGGGTCACTTCAAAGCTTTGCTAAAGCCGGGCCGTTATGCTGTTACCCTCGCCGAGCATCGGTTCCCGAAGCCGTGCGGTCCATTCGAAGTTAGCGTTGAGGCAGGCAAGATGACACAAGTGGAATGGCGCTGCGACTCAGGAATGCGGTGAACTGCGTTCAGGAGACGATCTCTCCGGAGGTGAACACCACTTCTACTGTGCAGCGATCAATTTGAACGACGTTGTGGCGTCTGCGCAAAACCGTTAACCCGTTCTGACGTTAATTCGGGATCAACGAATGCCAATAGGGTAGGCGAATGCTCTCGCCAGCCGAAACGATGTTGGCCTTTTTGTCTGCGTTCATATGCGACTCACAGGATGAATAGTTACACCGCTGTTACTTTGGAGTTCGCTTGCCCTAGCTAGAGGCAAGCATTAAGAACGTTTCCCTAGGGGTTTTTGCGATTTTTGCGCAAAAACTGTTTGACGAATGTTCTTTCCGAGTTAGTAACGAAAACCTTTTGTGCGCGGTTTCAAAACGAATCTCGCGCCGAAGAAGGCAATCCACTTCAACTCCAACCTTAACCACTGAGCCATATCATGGTCTTCAAAATACATGAAAAAAAACTGCTCCACTCGATCCGCGTTTTTTAATCGCCGAATCTTGGTCGGCATCTCCCTGATCATACTTAGTAGCATTCTTGCGCTACTTGCATTTGGTGTGCGTTTAGACTCGCAGAAGCTTGCGTTTCTTTCCGCGAACAAAAGAGGATCCGCCGGCGGTCCACTGTTCAAAGCTCCCCGAGAACCGCTACAGGGGGCGTTTCATGATCAGACCGTGGCGAATTACAGAGGTCCGCGTTACAACCCTCGTGCGGTAAGGGCAGTACACACCCGGGCACTTCGTCAGATGCCGATGATTCCTCCGGCTCTGGCGCCACATCCTGATTTGCCCGAACCGATGCGGCCTAACCCGCCGACTGACAGTGCAACCGGTGGCTTCACGCAAACCCGTGCAGGTCGAGCCCTTTCCGCGCCTACGCCGACAGGCTTGGTTTTTGATGGCGTCGGTGTTGGCCTTGCCGGGTTCATCCCTGGAAGCAATCCTCCGGATACCAACGGGCGAGTTGGCGCAAAACAGTATGTCCAATGGAACAATACCAGTTTCGCTGTTTTCGATAAAACAACTGGCGCGCTGCTTTTCGGGCCGGCAGCTGGCAATACGCTTTTCCAATCGCTTGGCGGAGCTTGCGCAGTTCATAATGATGGTGACCCGGTGGTCTCTTTCGACATCATGGCTGGGCGTTGGGTTCTTTCACAATTTGTCGTTGGGGCGAGTCCCGACTTTTCGCATGAATGCGTCGCTGTTTCTCAGACCGAGGACGCCACCGGAGCGTATTACCTTTATGATTTCGTAACCGACTCGCAGAACTTCGTTGATTACACAAAGCTGGCGGTTTGGCCGGACGGCTATTACATGAGCGGTCATATCTTTAACGCTAGTGGTACCGCCTACCTTCAAGGAAGAATCTTTGTTTTTGAACGCGATAAGATGTTAGCAGGTCTTCCGGCCCGGCAACTTCAGGCTGACCTGAAGAAGTACTCAAACAAACCGCAATTCGGATTTCTTGCCTCGGATGTCGATAGTTTAACACCGCCGCCAGCTGGGGAAGCTGCCTTCGTGATTGGCCCCAACCCGGCCACGAAGAACAGGCTTGCCTCGACACGAGTCGCAGTGACATGGGGCGCCGCGCCGAAGATTAAGCTGACCGAAAGTCTCATTCAGGAGACCTGGGACACCGCACCATGTGTCAGCGACACCGATATCGGCGATCATCGTGATTGCGTCCCTGAGCCCGCTCCAGCGACGCCGACTGATTACATTGACAGCGTCGACTTCCGCCTGATGCACCGGTTGGCATATCGTAACTTTGGCGGGAATCCCGCGCAGGAATCCCTCGTAGCTAACGTCTCGGCTACGGGCAAGAACAGCCAACCCAAGCATGGAGCGATCCGGTGGTATGAATTCAGAAATGCGGGAAGCTCGACTACGACTCCTACCGTTTTCCAAGCGAGCACGTATGATCCCGACACCAACTATCGCTGGATGGGATCGATTGCGATGGACCAAGATCACAACATCGCACTTGGCTACAGCAAATCGAGCTTAACCGTAAAGCCCTCAATATTCATCACAGGGCGCCACGGCAGCGATCCTCTCAACACCCTCGGCGCTGAGGCGCAAGTCAAAGCTGGCACTGGCGTACAAGTCGCTGGTGGAAATCGCTGGGGTGATTACAGCGCGATGACTCTCGACCCGGTGAACCAGTGCACGTTTTATTACACAAACGAGTACTTACAGAGTAACGGCAATTTCAATTG
The DNA here is from genome assembly GCA_036522635.1 of Candidatus Udaeobacter sp. Taxonomy (GTDB): domain Bacteria; phylum Verrucomicrobiota; class Verrucomicrobiia; order Chthoniobacterales; family UBA10450; genus Udaeobacter. Next base: position 3,393 of record DATDFM010000015.1, read on the forward strand.
GTCTACCCTCATCGCGGCATACCGGTTTTCAACCTGTTCAGATGCCCCTGCGTGGGGAACACTGACTGGAACCGTAGTTTCGTCACCAAGTAACACCCCGCTCTCGGGCGTCGTCGTTACTTTGAACAACGGATACGCGGGCGCCACCGATGCGAACGGCGTCTACTCGTTTTTGGTTCCGCCGGGAAGCTACACGGCAAACGCTGCGGACGCAGACCGCAACTGCACGAGCGGTTCGCCTGCCAATCAACCCGTCATCATAACCAGCGGCAGCCCGACGACCCAAAATTTCACCATGGTCGGAACTTCAAACCTCCAGGAGGAGCAAGTGACGATTAGCGGTAATGGGGTCATTCATCGGGATGATTGCAAGAGTCTGAATATAACCCTGAAGAACAACGGCTGTGCTAATGCGACAGGGATCTCCGCGACCTTGGCGACTAACACGGAGCACGTGCAGGTCATACAAGGCAGCTCGAGTTATCCTGACATGCCCATTGACCAGCTGGGCACGAATTTGACGCAATTCCAAATCCAGACAGACAGCAGTTTCGCCTGCGGAACAGTCATTGAATTTGATCTGAACCTCACCTTCCCGAATGGGAGCAAGACTGTCCATGTTAGCGTACCCACCTGCTCGGGGGGCATGGACCAGACATTTGGCCCGGATGTACTTGACGGGAATGATCCGACCCAGGCTGATCGGCTCGGCCGAGATGGTCAGCCGAGCACATGCAGTGGAAAGGGTTGTCCTGGTGGTGGTTTCCCTGGGACCAAGCGCTTTCAGACGTACAACTTCACAAATAACAGCGCTTCTGCCGCGTGCTTCACTGTCACGGTCAACGCTGCGCTCGGAGGCGCTGGCGACATCGAAAGCGCCGCATATCTCGGGAGTTACGATCCGACAAACCTCTGCGCAAACTATTTGGGCGACACCGGAATAGTAGGGTTGGGCACATCGGTGCCGAACGTGTCATATTCGTTTGTCGTGCCACCTCAATCGCCATTTGTGATCGTAGTCAACACGACTGGCACTATTACTGCGTCCTCGCAGTTCAGTGGCACGGTTTCCGGCTTCGTCGACGATTCGGCAGGAACTGGACCCTGCCCGGCGCATTAGGCCCGAGGAACAAGCATACTTTGTGGGGGGAATCTCTGCGCGGCTCGATCATCGAGCCGCGTAGAGATATGCTTATTCACGGCGACCAGACATTCGCGCATCGTTCCGAATCTGTCGTCTGGAAATCATTACCGCCGTTAGCCGCCGCGACAGCGTTTACACATCTGAGATGATTTCGGTCGGCGTTGATCTATCCGGCCTGAAGGTTGGAGCGGTAATTAATACATCAAGCGGCGGCTGCGACGCCGACTCGGAAGCAGAAATGCGCCACATTTTCAAAAGCGCAGGTGTGACCAATTACAAAACATGGTGTGGAGAATCCCATCAAATGGAGCGGGCCTTTGCCGAAGCAGCGACCGAGAAACCCAAAATGCTTGCAGTGCTCGGCGGAGACGGGACTATCCGCACAGCTGCAGAAGCGTGCACGGGAACTGATACGTCTCTTCTCCCGCTCCCAGGTGGGACGCTGAACATGCTTCCTCGGGCGTTGTACGGCGATATGTCCTGGCAGGAAGCGCTCAAAAGCACACTCGCTGCGCCTTCGAGGAAGCCGCTGTCTGCAGGTCGTACTGGAGACGCTTTGTTCTTCGTTGCTGCGATTGTTGGAGCACCTGGTTTGTGGATGGAAGCGCGTGAATCCCTGCGCGAACGCGAGTTAGGCGATGCCGTTGAGAAAAGTGCTGTCGCTTTGCGAGCAATATTCGAAACAAAAATTCGGTATTCCATTTCACCTGGAGTCCGTGGTGAAGCGGATGTCCTCGCCGTCGTTTGTCCTCTTGTGTCCGAAGAGATGTCAGATTCTGAGGAAGCATTGGAGGCAGCCGCGATCGATGTGGAGAACGCCGGCGAATTATTCAGGCTGGCGACAGCGACGGCGTTCGGAAGATGGCGTGATGACGAAACCGTGACCCTCACCAAGACACGCAAGGTCACTGTGCAATCAAATAAAGATATTCCCGTTTTCCTCGATGGAGAAAGGGTACCAGCAAGCAAGAACGCAGACATCACCTTCGTGGCGCACGCGGTCAACGTCATAGTTCCTAAACCAAATCATCTAGGTAAAGAATTTTAGCTGCGAGCGAATGTTTCAATGCAACCTTTCGCAGCGCGGCATCCGTATCTAGTCAACAAGTCGCGGGATAACATCGGACCGGACCGATGGCGCCGGAACGATGAAATTTTTGTTGGCCAGTTTCTGGACGATTGCCGCTGGGCTGATCGGCGTTGCGGCGCAAGCACAGGTAAACGTCATCCAGGAGCACAAGCATCTTTCTCGTGATGGGCTCTATGTGGACTTCGCTTTTACGCGATCAGCTGCCGCAAATCTGCGGCGGGATCTGAATTTCAACGGCACGATTTCCGGCAGCGTCTACGCACAACCGCTATACATCGAAAACGGTCCTGGCGGAGCTGCAATGATCATTGTCGCGACCGAAACCAATCACGTGTATGCGCTGAACGCGACCACAGGCAACGTGATCTGGCAGCGCTATGTCGGCGCACCCGTCACTTCCGGTCTTCCATGCGGCAACATCAATCCGCTCGGCATTACCGGCACACCCGTCGTCGATCTTGCGTCCCGCTGTTTGTTCTTCGATGCCATGGTCGCCGGCACGCCGATCAAACATCTAATTTTCTCATTGAATGTGGACACTGGGGCGATCCGCACGGGCTGGCCGGTGAATGTGAATGCAAAAGCTAATTACAACGGATTGCCGTTTATTTCGGCGGTCCAGAATCAGCGCGGCGCATTGGCATTACTCAATGGCGTTCTGTACGTGCCTTACTCTGGACACTTCGGCGACTGCGGCACATATCGTGGTTGGGTTGTGGGCGTGCCAATTAACAGTCCTGCGACGGTAACCGCGTGGACAACTACTGCGATCGGTGGCGGGATTTGGGGCCACGGTGGTGTGGCAAGCGGTGGCACGAACATGTTTGTCGTAACGGGCAACACTTTCCAAACTGCAGGGCTGTGGGGCGGTGGCGAAGCAGTTATTCGTTTACGACCCGGCCCAGTCTTCAGCGGGAACCGGGGCGATTACTGGTCGCCTATGAATTGGCTGCAACTCGACAATGGAGACACCGACCTCGGGGGCTGTGGCCCAGTGTTAATTACTGTTAATGGTGCGACGCCTTCACAGTTGGTCCTTGCCTTAGGTAAAGATGGGAAGGCCTATTTGCTTAACCGCAATAATCTCGGCGGCATCAGTGCACCGGTCGCATCTGCGTCAGTGGCCACTTCAATTCGAGGTCAGGCGGCTGCCACTTATCGAACGACGCAGGGTACATATTTTGTTTTTCGTGCGACTACTGGCGCTATTTGCGCTTATAGAATTACTGCCACGAATCCGCCAAGGATCGTTCCGGCATGGAGCGTCACGCAAAACGGTCAGGGGTCGCCGTGGGTCACGGCGACGAATAGCACAGACAATGTGATTGTGTGGGCAGCAAACTCAGGAAATGGCGACCAACGATTGCGTGGATTTCACGGTGACACGGGCGCAGTCGTTTACGCCGGCGGCGGGCCTAACGAGGTGATGAGTGGAACGAGCAAGTGGAACACGGGCATTGTCGCTCGCGGCCGAATGTATTTCGCCGGTGCAAACAAAGTCTACGCTTTTGTTCTCCGGTGAATCGGCAATGACCGCGTAATTGCGTTCGGCCTAACAAATCATTTCTCCAGCTTGAGAGCCACAGTCGCCAAAGGCGGTAAATGAATCAGGATCGAATGTTCGCGCCCCATCCATTCGCAAGCTTCGCTCTGGACGCCCCCTAAGTTTCCTATATTGCTGCCGCCGTACGTTTCGCCGTCGGTGTTAATGAGCTCACGATAGAAGCCGGATTCGGGAACGCCCAGTCTATAGCTGTAACGCACCACCGGGGTTGCGTTCACGATGAACACGACAATGTCGCCGTCTTGAGATTTTCTCAGAAATGAGACCACGCTGTTGTCAGCGTCGTGAAGATCGATCCAATCGAATCCATCATAACTGTCGTCCCGTTGCCACAGCGCCGGCTCTCTTTTGTAGGTGTAATTCAAATGTTGTACTAACCGGCGAAGTCCGTCATTGCGCGGCAACTCCAGCAGTTGCCAGTCGAGTTGCGTGTCGTGGTTCCACTCATTGAATTGACCAAACTCACCGCCCATGAAGAGCAGCTTTTTTCCAGGGTGCCCGTACATCCACGCCAGAAACATCCGGAGATTGGCGAACTTCTGCCATTCATCTCCCGGCATTTTGGATAACAACGAGCGCTTTCCGTACACGATTTCGTCGTGGCTGAGGACGAGAATAAAATTTTCATGGAACGCGTAGAGCAGGGAGAAGGTGATGTTCCCGTGATGATAGCGCCGATAAATCGGATCGATGCTCATGTAGTGCAGAAAATCGTGCATCCACCCCATGTTCCATTTGAACCCGAAACCCAGGCCGCCCAGGTAAGTGGGCCGAGTCACACCAGGCCACGCGGTTGATTCCTCAGCAATCGTAATGATCCCGGGGAAGCGCTCGTAACAAACTTCGTTGAACCGTTTCAAGAAGTAGATCGCGTCGAGATTCTCGCGACCGCCGTAGATATTCGGCACCCATTGACCAGCCTTCCGCGAGTAATCGAGATAAAGCATTGAGGCCACGGCATCGACGCGAAGACCGTCGATATGATATTTGTCGAGCCAGAAGAGCGCGTTACCGATTAGAAAGTTCCGGACCTCATTGCGGCCGTAATTGAAAATGAGGGTTCCCCAATCCTGGTGCTCGCCCTGGCGAGGATCCATGTGCTCAAACAGATCAGTGCCGTCGAATTCGGCGAGTGCATGTGCATCCTTCGGAAAATGTGCCGGCACCCAGTCCATGATCACGCCGATTCCCGCCTGATGACATTTATCGACGAAATGACGCAAGTCATCAGGCGGTCCGAATCGGCTGGTGGGCGCGTAATAATTTGTGACCTGGTATCCCCACGAACCTTCGAACGGATGCTCAGCTACCGGTAACAACTCGATGTGCGTGTAACCCATCTCCAACACGTAGGGCAGCAGCGTGTCTGCGAGTTCAAGATAAGTAAGCTGGCGATTTCCTTCTTTCCTGCGCCATGAACCGAGGTGCACCTCGTAGACACTGATCGCACTTTGCGGCCAATTCTTTTTTTGCCGCGATTCCATCCATTCGGCGTCGCTCCAAATGTAACGTTCCAAATCGTAAACGAGTGAAGCCGTCGATTTACCGTGCTGATTAAAGAACGCGAACGGATCGCTCTTCAGGAGCACCGCGCCAGTCTGGGTGCGAATTTCAAACTTGTAATGCGCACCTTGCTGGATGCCCGGTAAAAACAATTCCCATACGCCGGCGCTTAACAACCTTCGCATTGGATTGACGCGGCCATCCCAATCATTGAAGTCACCCACCACACTGACGCGCTGTGCGTTCGGAGCCCAAACTGCGAAGTAAACGCCAGTCGCATCACCGAGTGTCCGCAAATGCGCGCCAAATTTTTCGTAAATTTCCCAATGTTGTCCTTCACTGAACAGATGCAGGTCGATGTCGCCCATGATTGGACCGAACTGATACGCGTCTCGCGTGAGCTCGTTTGAGCCATCCGATTTGGTGATGCGGAGGCAGTATGGAACGTCGCGCTCTGCGCCGGGAACGGTGGCGCAAAAAAAACCTTCCTTATCAATGCGTTCTGCAGCGATTGGTTTGTCCGGTTCTCGATCAAGCACGACCTCGATCTCGCGCGCATCCGGGCGGAAAGTGCGAATCTCAACGTCATCGCCTACCTTGTGCGGGCCTAACACGCTAAAAGGATCAGAATGCTGACCTCTGACAAATCTGTGGACCTCGTCGCGAGGGACGCCGGCAATCTCGAACGTTTTCATTATTCAGCGAAAAACATCAGTCGGATGTCCAAACCAAAAACTTACCGTGCCTTGCCTGGTAGCCAAACGTTGTTTGCGATCGATCGCCGCGTTTTGAGGATACCTGGCAAGCATGCGAACTAAACATCGTGAGAAATCTTTGCACGGTCATTTGTTGTTTCGGACTTAGTTCGATTTTCGCGGCTCCGGTGATTCCCACCGCACCGGGTACAACCTGGCGCTACCACATGACCGAGGAAATCGGGAAGGGATTGAATGTTTCGAACGTAAAGGCGGACGCCGACGGCAAGATCCGTCTACTCGTTTTGTACCGCCTCGACGGGACGGAAGATGTCGACGGCAAGAATCTTCTCAAATTTGAAATGCACCGGGGCGACACGATCACCAACACTGATCTGCTTACAGTAGATGAGCACGGGATTACCTGCTGGGCTCGGGTGAATCTCGACGGCGAATTGATCAAGTTCAGTCCGCCCCAGCCGATGATTACCGCTCCACTGAAAAAGGGCGCCGCCTGGAATTTCGATGGAAAAGCCGGCGAACTAAAGGTGCAACAGCATTATGACGTTGTAGGTGAGGAAAACATCGACGTGCCAGCAGGAAAATTTCAAGCGTTCAGGATTCGCGGCGAGCAAATGACGCCGAACAGGATGACCATCGATCGCTGGTTTGCGCCGGGCGTTGGAATCGTCAAGGACGTTACCACAATGCAGGACACAAAAGGCGATTTGCTTCAGCGTATTTCGCTTGAATTGGCCGAAACACCCAAAATCGTCGACCGTCCTGAAGTCAATCCGGAGACCGCACCGAAACGCCTTGCAGTGAGTCTGGCAAAAGATCAGTTTGGCAAGCCAACCACCTCATTTACTTCGAACACGCCGGAAATTTACGCACGCTGGCAGGGGCAGCGTTTGCGACAAGGTGCAAATGTGAAGGCTGTGTGGATCGCGGAGAACATTGGCGAAGATTTTCCCCAGGACTATAAAATCGACGAGGCTTCTGCTGTCGCTACAAGCCCGACCGGACGCGGCGCATTTATGCTCGCCAGGCCGGAAGAGGGGTGGATGCCGGGCGATTACCGCGTTGAATTTTATGTCGACAACGTGCTCGTCGACGCTGTGAAGATGAAGATCGGGCAGTGATCAAACAAGGGCGACACCCAGTCGCCCACACGGGTCCCCTTCAATTTTATTGAATCCAAAAACCGGCCGCGCGGCATCATAACGGAGAAGATATTTCACATGAAAAAGATCCTGATCGCTTTGCTTGTTGCGTGTGTCGTGTCGGTTGTCGGGTGCCATTTACCCGGAATCCGAGGCAATGGTCAGATCAAAACTGAGGAGCGCCCGATCACTGCCTTTAGTAACCTGGACGCTAGCGGCGCTTTCGAGATTGAATGGGAGAATGGATCGCCATCTCTCCGAATCACTACCGACGGGAACCTACTGACTTACATTGAGAGCGATGTTTCGGGCGACACGCTGCGTCTGCGGACGCGGGAGCACGTTTGGCCTACGCACGGAATCAGGGTGGCCATCTCCAGTCCAACGCGAACAGGCGGCAACATCAGAGGTGCGGTCAAGTTGACTGTAACGCAGTTGAGCGGGCCGACGTTTGCATTGGAATCAAAAGGAGCGTCGGAGGTGACTCTTGACGGCAGCATCGACCGACTCCTGGCAGACATGACCGGTGCCAGCCAGTTAGTAGCCGACAGATTGCAAACTAAGACTGCTGAAATTTCTACAACCGGCGCTGGTGATGCCGATGTTGCAGTCAGCGATACGTTAAAAGTTGTGATCACCGGGGCAGGCAAAGTGACCTATTCCGGCAATCCGCCGACGATTAAGAAACAGATCACTGGCGCCGGCTCAATACGCCACAAAGATTAGACTCTGCGTGTTTTCGTAAATTCAAACCGCGATAGGCTCGTCGACAGAGGAATATTTCTCGGTGTTTGCTATTGCGCCGTTGAGGCGGGAGTGCGAAATGCAGAAGGCAGATAAATGAGAATCCGCGCGCTGTTTTTCGTTTTCACGTTCCTGTTCGTGGTCACCCTGGCGCATGCCGGCGACGAAAGATCAATCAAGGATCTGGCCAAAGCTCTGACAGCCCTTGGTCCGGATGTCGATCCCGCTGAAGCCCAGGCAATTTCTTACACTGCGCATACGACTGCCAGGCGGCTCAAAAAAGAATACCGTGTTATGCTCAACCCGGAGTTTACGGTATTCCTGTACAACGTCGGCTTGCGCAAGCGCGGCTGGTGTGGCCATTGGGCGCAGGACATCGGGACCGAATTAATAAAACTCGCGCCCAAGACACTCGTGTTGCACTGGGGTGAAGCGTATCCAAACACGTCGAGCGAAAATAACGCCTTGGTCGTGACTGCACACAACCAGCGCTTCGAGGACGGGATCCTCATCGACGGTTGGCGCAGGGCCGGTCGATTATTCTGGTGCCCGGTGAGAAAAGACGATGAGTACGAAGCGGAACAACATTACGGGCATTCCGGCATCACCATGTGGAGAGAAAATATGAAATGGAGCGCGTGGCTGCAGACTTATCCTACGGCTGAGGAGAAACCGGAAACGGCCAGTGCAACCCGCTGAATCCAGGTCGATCACAGCGCGCTGCTGATGGAAATTGGCGTTTCATCTAAACGCCATGCACATTTCTAAAGTGCAAGACGTAAACGTTCAGACTGAACGAGCGCCGGAATATAAACCGCCGACTGAGGAGACGGCTTGGAGCCGGATAAAAAAGGCCCTGGGCCCTTTCGCGGTGGTAGGCATCGTGATCGTAAAGTTTCTGGCGAAGTTCAAATTCATCCTGCCCATTCTGCTGAAGTCGGGCGGGACCATGCTGCTGATGATCCTGGTTTATATGCAGCTATGGGGATGGGCGTTTGGCGTGGGCTTTGTCCTCCTTTTACTTGTCCACGAAACCGGCCATTTGATTGTCGCCAAAAAATTTGGGCTCAAAGTTGGCGCGCCTGTCTTTATCCCATTTATGGGAGCGTTCATTGCGCTTAAGGAAGCGCCGCGCAATGCGTGGATGGAAGCGTGCGTAGGTATCGGTGGACCGTTGCTTGGAAGTTTGGGAGCATTGGTCTGCCACGCGTTGGGCGAATTCTCCGCCACTCCGATTTTCATTGCACTGGCTTGGTTCGGATATTTTCTGAATCTGTTTAACCTCACGCCAGTTGGAATGCTGGATGGTGGACGCGTCGTGAGCGCGTTATCGCGCTGGTTGTGGTTGCCCGGGTTTGCATTGCTCGTCTGGTTTGGATGGAAATTTCCAAACTTCATCATCTGGCTAATTGTTCTTTTGTCGGTGCCAAGGATCTATTCACTGTTCCGTAAGAGGACCGAAGAAGAACAGCGCTATTTCGAAGTCACGCCGTCGCAGCGCTGGATCATGTCAGCGTTATACTTTGGGCTGATCGCAGCTTTGCTCTTCGGAATGCACGTGGCACAGCAGGATTTGAACAACTTGGGCGTTCGCTCTCACGGACACGGGCGGGACGTCATCGTCCAATAATCAAGCCGGGTTTTATCGCAAAGACCTTTTGGGGCTCCAGCCCAATTCGTTCGACAATCGAAACGAAACGTTTGTCCGACCGCAGCGGAGCGAATTCGGGAGCGATGCCTAAAAGGTGCAGCGACGAGGAATGTTCGTTGCACGCGCGTTGCAGTTCGCGAATCGCATCGTCGTTGGCACCCAGCGCGACGTGCACCAGCGCTGGAACGTCGCCTGCCGTATAAGGTCGATTTGAAGTGGCTGCTTCAAGTGTTTCCAATGCTTCATTGCGGCGGCTCATACGCGCATAGGTGATGGCCAAACCAATCGGCAACCTCCCGCTGAGAGCCTCTGATCTTTTGTACAAGGAAATGGCTTCATCGAAACGCCCCATTTCGCGATACAATGCGCCGAGCAGCGGCTCGCCGTAAGTAAATGTTGGATCCAATTGCAAGGCGCGCTCGCCAGCCGCGATCGCTTCATCGTAAAGACCGAAGTAACGATAAAGTTCGCACGCGGAATTGTTCACCCACAACGATGCTGGATCGATTTTCGAAGTGCGCTGCAGGTAAGTTAACGCCTGCTCGCGATCGCCACACGCGCCGTAAAAAGCAGCGATAAAATAATTCGATGACGTCGAGTTCGGATCGATTTCAAAGGCACGTTTGTATTCCGCCTCCGCACCGTCGAGATCCCAGTCGAGGATGCGCTTGGCTTCTGCCAAATAAACGTGAGCTGCGGCCTCTGCGTCGTCGATCCTGAGCGCGTTTATCGATGCTTCACGCACTTTAGAATAACCTTCCAGCGGCGGCACATGGACGTCAGACAGCCACAGCCAGGACTTCGCGATGCCGGTCCAAGCCTGCGCGAATCGCGGATCTTTTTCGAGCGCTTGCTCGAAAAACTCCAGGCTTTTTCGGAGCGCTTGCTCACCGCTTTTGTCCGAGAAGAACAAGCCTCGAAGGTAAAGATCGTACGCCTCCGTGCTATATGCGCGCGCCGTTGCCGGCGTGATCTCTAACTTCAGTTTTAGCGCGTCGACAATAGCGCATGTGATCTCATCCTGAAGCGCAAAGATCCCTTGAAACTCCCGCTCAAACGTTTCCGACCACAGGGTGAATCCTTTGCCGCACTCAGTCAGCTCGGCAGTGACGCGAATGCGGTTGCCATCTCGTCGAATGCTTCCTTCGACGACATGATCGACGTTGAGCTTGCTCGCGACTTCGCCCAGTGCGGCGTCTCGATCTTTAAACCAAAACGACGAACGCCGCGCCGCCACCCGCAGGTTATCGACCTTGGAAAGTGCAGTGAGAATTTCCTCGGCGATTCCTTCGCCGAGATAATCGCGCTCCGGTCCCGCGCTCAGGTCTTTAAACGGCAAAACCGCAATCGATTTCTCCTGTAAAATGGCCGGATCGATGGAATCGGTCCTGAATTGCGGTGCGCGATCCGGCGTGCGCACGATTCCATATCGAGTGACGTCGAAAAACCAGGAAAGGGTAAGCGCCACAGGAAACCCAAGCACAATCAGTACAACCAGGAGTCGAACTACCCAATTCGGGATATCGAATACCGGAAGAACTTGCGCAATGCCCTGGGCAAGCGCCCAACCGCCTACCACATACGCGATTGCGACGCTGTACACTTTTCTTCGCTTTAGCTCGGCAAAAAACGTGTTCGCGTTCATCGGTGGGTGGATGAGCCGTTCCAACCTGAACCCAAATTTGTGATCGCTACAAGCACGCCAGTTTTTAGTTCACGGCCTTGTTTCTGCGATCATTTGCTTGAAACGGGGATCGTCTCGAATGAGATCCCAATCCCAGCGATATTTCAGATCGTTAACCGTGATGCTGTAATTTGTACTATCAACCGCCCCTGGAGTTGTGAGCAGACGCTCGATCAACGGAATTGCCAAATCATTTTCACCAACCCGAGCATAGATGAGGGCGAGGTAACCATTCATGAGTGCACCGTCGACCGCATCTTTCGATTCCGGTTTGAGTTCAACTGCGCGTCTTCCTTCGGCGATGGCATCCCTCTTGCGGCCCATCAACGCGTAAAGCCAGCCCAGGCTCGCGTGGCGTTCCGCGCTTTCGGGTGCTTCTTCTACCGCTGCTTCGAAAGTTGGTCGGGCCTGTTCAAATGCCTCTTGCGCACTCGCATTGTCTCCTTCCGCAAGGGATGTACAGCCTTCGAGGAAGATCTTCGGAGTCAATCCGGCCATACTGTAAGAAATTTCGTTGGCTGACGATTCTTCGAGAAGTTTTCTAGCCGCGGGAAAATCGCGTTGCAACATGGCCAGATCCCATCGGGCGGCGGTAACACTGCCGTCTGGATCAATCCCGGTTGGAATCTCGTCCAGCGTCGATTTCAGCAAACGAGTGTCTCCTTTCCAATTGAAATCGAGGTAGCCGCTTTGGATTTTCGCCACGAGCGATGTCGGAGCGAGGCCGCGCATTTGCTCAGCCCAATGTGCCGCTGCCGGCCATCGCCGCATTGACGAATTCGTATACATCAGTTCGCGAGCAGTGCTCGGGTTCTGGGGATCAAGCTTTGCGACTCGTTCAAAAGCTTGTAGCGCCGCCTGCCACTTGCCCTGCCGGCGCTCAATCGCCGCGATCAGCCGGCGTGTATCCGCATTGCTCGGCGATAAACGAGACGCGATTTCGAATTGTTCCAGAGCCTTGTCATAATCCTGATCCATCCAGTAAATGCACTGGCCAAGGGCGAAGTGGCCTTCCGCAAGATTTGGTTGTAGCCGAAGGGCAGTTTCCGCTTCGGCGTGAGCTTTTGTTCGCCAACTGTCGGTTGGTTCATAATAACGGAAGACTTCAGCACAAACAGATGCGAGCCGCGCATGAGCGAGTGCGAAATTTGGGTCAAGTTCGATCGCCTGCGTGTAAAGCTGCTCAGCTGCCTTGTAATCCTCAAGCAAGCTATCGGGGTTGTGGGAGATCTGGTTCGCGCGCAAATAAAAAACGTACGCGTCGGCATTTCGCGTCGGTTTGGATGCAGCGAGCGCCTTTTCATCATCACTGAGCGTCGCTCTAAGAGTATCCGCGATTTCACTGGCTAATTCGCCCTGCAATCCAAGCGAATCGACCAAGGTACGATCGTAACGGTTCGCCCAAATCTGGCGATTGTTTCGCGTATCGATCAACTGGACGTTCACCACCACGCGATCGCCTTCTTTGCGCACACTTCCCTCGAGAATGTTTGCCACTCCAAGCTTCCGCCCGATATGGCGTACATCTTGAGCAGCTGCATCACGAAAGCCCATCACCGAGGAACGACTGATGACTCTAAGATCTTTGATCTTTGCCAACGTTGTTAGAATGTCGTCCTGCACGCCGTCCGCAAAAAACGCATTCTCTTTTTCGGGACTGAAATTTTCGAACGGCAAAACTGCGATGCTTTTCTCCTCAGAAACTGTAGCTTCCGGTTTCTGCCCGAAGTACAGCCAGGCGCTCAGGGCGGCGGCAACAAGCAAAACGATTGCAGCCGCGATGCCAAGATGGACCGCTCGGAATTTTTGTGGAACGCGACCTGCCTCAACTTTAGCAGCCTGTTCTAACTGCGATTGCTGAACTGTTTTTGGCAAGTCAGGATTTCCAACGCCGTCGCCATAGAAATTGACAAGGAAAACGGGAACCCCGTGTTTTACGGCGCACTCGCCCAAATCATGCAAATACGGACCCCACTCTCGCGAGTGACCCAAATCTTCCGCGACCCTCTTGGACAACAGAATGTGCTTGTCGTCTCCGCAGTCCATAATCCGTTGCGCAAGGTTGATCCCCGCCCCGGCAACATTCGCTGAATCATTTACGTCCCGAAGCTCGTTGATCGGTCCGCTGTGGATGCCCATTCGCAGCCTCAGCTCCGGGTATTCTTTCAATTTCTTGCTGATTTCGATCGCGCAACGGACGGGCGCTTCCGGGCTATCGAAAAATACCAACGCCATCCCGTCGCCGACGGGAAGTTGGATCAACTTTCCTGCTTCCCTGGCGTTACGGACCTGCTCAGTGCCACGGACAATCTTAGTAAGGTGCTCGAGGTATTGACGTTGTTCATCGAGGAGTAGCTTGGAATAACCCACCAAATCCATAAACAGAACGTGGCCAATCTGTAACCGGACCGATGTTTCAGATTGTGAGGCCATAAGGTGATGCAATCTTCCGCGATGTTTCCGATTTCTGAAATTCTATTTCCGCGAAAGCCGCCGACGGAGTCGGATCCGACGTAGCTGTCGATGTTGTGCTAAAATTATTGGATGTCGTTTCAGCTTGAATCCAAGTTCAAACCTCGCGGCGATCAGGGGCAAGCTATCGCAAAACTGTTGAAGTCGGTCGAGGCAGGAAACCGGCATCAGACACTGCTCGGAGTAACCGGTTCAGGCAAAACTTTCACTGTCGCCAATGTAATCCAAAAGTTGGACAGACCGACGCTGGTTATTTCGCACAACAAGACGCTGGCCGCGCAACTTTACTCGGAGTTCAAGCAATTCTTTCCAAGTAATGCGGTCGAATATTTCGTCAGCTATTTCGATTACTATCAGCCAGAAGCTTACATCCCGCGCTCCGACACCTACATCGAGAAGGATTCTTCTATCAACGAAGAAATCGAACGCTTGCGCTTATCGACTGCGAGCGCGCTGCTTTCACGACGCGACGTCATCGTGGTGGCAAGCGTGTCGTGCATCTACGGAGTTACGTCGCCCGAAGATTATGAACGGATGTTGCTCACCGTGAAACACGGGCAGCACATCAGCCGCGAAGCGGTGCTCGGTCGGTTAATCGATATGTTGTACGAGCGCAACGACGTGAATTTCGCGCGTGGCAGGTTCCGTGTTCGCGGTGACGTGGTCGAAGTTTATCCTGCCACCGCGGACGAGGAAGGAATTCGCCTCGAGTTTTTCGGGGATGAGATTGATGCGATTCGGCGATTTGACCCGCTGACGGGTCACACACATGAATCGCTCAACTTTATTACATTTTTTCCGGCCAAACAGTTCGTGACGCCCGCGGACAAGCTGAATCGTGCACTGTCCACGATCCGTGAAGAACTCGAGCAACGAATCATTGAACTCGAATCGCAAAACAAACTGCTTGAGGCGCAACGGCTCCGGATGCGCACCGAATACGATTTGGAGATGCTGCAGGAAATGGGTTTCTGTAACGGCATTGAAAATTATTCGCGCCATTTGTCCGGGCGCTCTCCTGGCTCGAAGCCCTATACCATCATCGATTTTTTTCCGGACGATTTTCTAACCGTCATCGATGAATCGCACGCCACGATTCCGCAGATTGGCGGGATGTACGAAGGCGACCGGTCGCGCAAGACTGTGCTCGTGAACTACGGCTTTCGTCTGCCAAGTGCGCTCGATAATCGGCCGCTCAATTTCGATGAATTCATGAAGCTGACGAACCAGACGATTTATGTGAGCGCGACGCCCGCAGAATTTGAGATTCAAAATAGCGTTGTCGGCAACAAAGGATACATGCCACATAAACGACAGCGCATCGGAGAAGTGGAATTGGTGCCGTTCGTGTTGCCGGGCGGGAAACGCTCAACGCACAACTCCGATAAATCGCGAGCAGGCATCCAACGCCCAAGCTCCAATTCAGGAGGTTACGTTTCGTCTACCGATGACCCACCTGAAAAATTTGATACGCACACGCCAGGCGCGCCGCTTGTGGTCGAGCAGATCATTAGGCCTACCGGACTTCTCGACCCGAAAATCACGCTTAAGCCGCTTAGGAATCAGATCGACGAAACCATGGAACTTTGCCGCCAGCGGGTGGAAAAAGGCGAACGCGTGCTGGTCACGACGCTGACGAAGCGAACCGCGGAAGATCTAGCCGACTATCTGCGCGATGTGGGATTGAAAGTGCGCTATCTGCACAGCGATATCGACGCCATAGAACGCGTGGAGATTTTGCGCGGATTGCGCGCAGCGGATTTCGACATTCTCGTCGGCATCAACCTCCTCCGTGAAGGTCTCGATCTACCCGAGGTTTCGCTGGTCTGCATTCTGGACGCGGACAAGGAAGGATTTTTGCGCAGTCAGACTTCGCTCATCCAGACCGCAGGCCGGGCAGCGCGCCACATCAATGGCGAAGTAGTGCTCTTCGCTGACCTGATGACGCAAAGCATGGAAGCGCTCATCTCGATTTCCGAATACCGGCGGGCCAAGCAGATGGAATATAACGAGACTCACGCCATCACGCCGCAAACCGTTCGGCGCGCGGTACAGGAAAGTCTGCATACGATTCTGCGCGGACGCGAAGTTGAATCCTCAGTAATCCGAGAGACCGGAGGTGACTTCAATCTGTCAGAACTCCTGCGCGAATTAGAGGAAGAAATGCAGGAAGCTTCGGCAAATCTCGAATTCGAGCGAGCCGCGTTGTTGCGCGACCAGATTATGGAAGTAAAAAGCGGCTCCGGGCTGGCAAAAATTGAACCGAAACGCCGACCCACAAAATACTCAGCCCGCGGTCGCGGGGCCGGCCGCCGTCGTTCGCGCGTGTAGGAGCCAAAAGCAATTGGTAGGCGGGCAGTTCTCTGCACGCCGTTCACGACAGCGACGCGCACGGAGTGACACATCTACGCGTTTGCGTTGTACGCTCACAATCTTGTAATCGATTCAGCACCATGCGATGAAATCGACAATGCCAAAGACGAAAGCCAAACCGGGAACCGCAAACATGTACGCCGTTGTCGGTTCGGATGAGGCTGAGGTGAAACATGTAGCCGCCGAGCTGGCGCAGAAATTGATTCCAGATGACGCGGGTGATTTCGGCCTCGAAGTAATCGATGGGGTGGCAGATAATGCCGATCAAGCGGCCGGGCGGATTCGATCGGCGATCGAGGCGTTGCAAACTTTGCCGTTCTTTGGCGGCACAAAAGTGGTTTGGCTGAAGAACGCGAATTTCCTCGGCGACGACACAAAAGCGCGCTCGGCTGCAGTGCAATCCGCACTCGAAGAACTGTCGGCGCTGATCAACAGCGATATCGGCAGCGGAGTCACACTTTTGATCAGCGCGACAGAAGTCGATAAGCGGCGGTCGTTCTACAAGACACTAATGAAACGCGCCGAACTGCAGGTCTTCGACCGCCTCGATTCAGCGCGCGCGGGGTGGGAAGAAGAAGCAACTGAAATCGTCCTTCGACGCGCAAAAAAGCGAAGATTGAAATTCGATGAGGCTGCGCTTGAACTGTTTGTTTTGCTGACCGGAGGCGATACGCGACAGATCGATAATGAGCTGGAAAAAATCGACACGTTTCTTGAACAGAGTCGCGACGTGCCCGTCGCGCTTGTTCGTGAGTTGGTTCCACTATCACGTGCCGGCGTGATTTTCGAACTGGGTAACGCCTTGAGCGCCCGCGATCTGGAACTGGCGCTGACACTCGTGCGACGTTTGCTGGAGCAAGGTGAAAGTGCGGTAGGTATTTTGCTTGCGGCAATCGTTCCGACGATCCGCAATTTGTTGCTCGCAAAAGATCTGATGGAGCAGCACGGCATCCGAAGCCCGCATTCGCCCTTTCAATTCATCGCCGCCATGAACCGGCTGCCCGAAAAAGCAAGAGAACATTTACCTCGCAAAAAAGACGGCTCAATTAACGCATACGGACTGGCCATCGCCGCCCAACATGCAAATCAGTTCGATTGCGACCAACTAATCGAGGCCATGCGAGCCTGTCTCGACGCAAACATTAAACTCGTGACTACACAGCTGGATCACGAGCTAATTCTGACGGAAGTAGTCGTGAAATTACTGGGACGCAAGGAATGACGGCTGCCCAAGCTGTCGTTCCTTGAATGGTCTACACCGTGCCTTCTTGCCGGCGCGCCACCGGTCCGATGTATGGAATGTCCCAGCGTACGCCCGTGAATGCCTTCACCGTGGCGACGATCCACACAACCAGAAATGCTATATGAACGAGCGCTTGAATGATTCCCCAAAAAAACACCAGAATTCCGCCAATCGCTGGAATCGACCAGAGGATCAGGAACAAGATTCTTGAGACGATGCTGAACAAGAGCCATGCGCCGCCGAAGATGATCGATTGCATGGCGTAGAAACGTACAAAAGCATCATGCTTTTCGACGATGTAAAAAATGATGCCGCCGATTAATGGGACGCAGGCAAGCGCTGCAGCCACGTTCGAAGGTAAACCGGTTGATGTTGACTTTGGCCCGAGCTCGGGACCTGGACCTGATGGAGGCGGCGGTGGAATAGGCTCTTGATCGGGCATGATCTACATACACCGAATGCAAAATCCGTTGTCAAGCAATCTCGCTTTGGCAACTCTTTTTCGCTTTCGCTCGCCCCTCATGCGCAATATGATGCGCAACCAACCCCAATATCCATGAACAAGAGTTCCCCTCCCCTTAATATGCGCGGCTTTACCCTCATCGAGTTGCTCATAGTAATTGCGATCATTGCCATCCTCGCAGGAATCGCCATTCCAGCTCTGAGTAGCGTTCTTGAGCGTGCGAAGATTACAAAGGATCTAAGCAACCTACGGCAAATTGGGATGTTGATGCAAATGTACCTTAATGACAAAGACGGCGTTCTTCCGGTCATAAACGCGGCGCCGGGGTTAGGCACCACTCTAATGCCCGTCATCTATCCCAAGTACGTCGGGACGAAGAAGGTCTTTCAATCTCCTTTTGATAAACGCGCTGCTTTAGAAACGGACGCTGCGCCAGTAAGTTACGGCATCAACCAAAACATATACGATTTGATCGGTGGCAACATGGCGAGAGTAGTCTCGGCTTCTTCCACAATCCTGATGGCACCAAATTACAGTGGAGATCCTGGTGTCAGTACCTCGTGGACAGCAAGCACTTTCACAAGCGTCCCTAATCTCCCGGTGGGAGGAGGCGCATTGATGACCACTGGTCCGCAACGCAACGGCTCGCAAATTAATGTGCTCTTTTGCGATTTGCATGTTGAGAGCATGACGTTCGGGCCGGCCACCACCAACGGGACATTCAAAGACACCATGTCAGATCCGCTTGGTCTAAAACATTGGGACCCGACGAAGTAACGAGCGTGCTCACATGATCTCTGTGCGTGCCGGCATCGGCCGCATCCTAATCGGCAGCCAGTTATTACAAGGCACCGGAAAAAGGTGTCAGGCGCTCGCGCTCTTCAGGCAATGTGC
>DATDFM010000016.1:0-14634 GCA_036522635.1 Candidatus Udaeobacter sp.
TCGCCTTTTTTCACCTCCTGATTGTCTTGCACTTTGAGACTGAGAATTTGGCCGCCCACGCGGGGCGCAATCCCCACCACATTGGCGCGCGCGGCCGCATCGTCGGTGCGCGGATGTCGCTCCACGATTCTCCAAACGTAAAGGGTAATGAGGACCGCGCCGGCGACGACAAGCAGCGCAATAATTTTGCGAACTAACTTGTGGTCCGAGCCGGACTGGCCGTCGATGTCGATCTTCGGTGAGGTCCCGACGCTCTCTTCGTTTAAGGGTTTGGCCGATTGATGCATGTCAGTTCTGGTAGAAGAGGATCCAGGTTGCGAAGGTGAAGATGATCATCAGACAGGAATAGATAAGCGGCGCCGGCCCGACGTACGGTTTCAGATTCCCAGCTTGGACAAACCGATGCGCAATGAATGTCAGCGCTAGGCCGCTCAGGATACAAACCATCCAAGCCGGAAAGTATGAGCCGAGAATATCAACCGTCAGCGAATGATGGCTGGAGACGCGCACCGCCACAAAGAAAAGAACGAAAACTATGAGGGCGATGGCGACAAACTTTACGATTGTTCGAATGGTTCTCATCGCCCTAACGGCCTCACGGTGCCGGGTGAAGTCTTCACTGGCCTGACGATTGAACTTCGAAGTGGTCGGTTAGATGGCCGCGCCAGGTCGCCAGTGCTCAACGCGAGCGCGGTTGCGGTTGTGAAAATCGCGGCCTGCGTGTCGTGGCTAACGCTTCGAGCAGCCGCAAGATTTCGCTGCGCGCTCACAATCTCCGGATAAGTGCTGAGCCCATTCTTGTAGGATTCGAGAACCGCGTCGAACGCATTTTGCGATGCGGTGACGAGCTTAGTCGCCGAATTCTGTTTGCGGAGCGCGGTCTTGAAATCGGTGTACGCTTTCCAAACTTCGCGTACGGCGGAATCGCGTGCCCCAGCGAGCTCGTTTTCAGCCGCATGCAAGTCAGCTTCGGCGGCTTCCAATTTGTAGCGCCGCCCGAATCCATCGAAGATCGGCACGCTCGCGGTCAGAAAAACTCCGTAGGTCGGGCGGTGATCGCCAAAATACGGCGAGTCAGCAATGCTGACATCGAGCTCCGTCTCAGTAACGTGCGCGTCGATCGCGACCTTCGGATAATATTCAGCGCGAACTTTGCGAATTCCGTCCTCCTTCGCATAAACGTTGGCGAGCTTCGCGACCAGATCGGGCCGTTGCGACAATGCTCGCGCGATCAATTCGTCGACTGAACCGTTCGTTTGCTCCGATGTCGATCTTTGGCTGAGATCAGCGACCTTCAGCGGAACAGTCGGCAAGATTCCAATGCTTTCGACCAGTGCGACTCGTGCATCGCTCTCGAGGCCGGTTGCCGCTTCAACATCAAACTCAGTTTGTGCGCTTTGCTGTTGGGCTTGAAGAAGCTCGGGTTGGGTCGCGAGACCGCTGTCGATCCGTGCCTGCACCGCTTGCTCGACTTGTTGAGCAGCTTCCAGCGAACTGCGCGCGACGAGAACTTTTTGGCGAACGGTGCCGAGCTGGTAAAAACGATCGGTCACCTGGAAAACAATTTTCTGATGCGTCGCATTGAAACCAACGTTCGCCATCATCAGTTGCTCCCTGGCCGCCGCGACCACGGCGTTGCGCTCGCCGAAATCGAGCAACAACCATTTGGCGCTCAACTCTCCACGGTAAACCTGAGCTTCCGTAACTAACGACCCGCCGCCGGTGATCGAGACGGCCGAGAGGTTAGGGCCGTTTGCGAGCTTTCGCTGATCCACTGCCAAAGTTGGAAATGGAATGAACGCGCGATCGTAACCCGCGGCCGCGGAAGCGACGATGAATGGATAGTAGGCGCTTTCACTCAACCCGACCGCGGCGGCTGCCTGACGCGCGCGTTCCCAGGCGACTCGTGTGTCGGGATTATTTCGCTGCGCAATGTCGATCAACTCGGCGAGGCCATAAATTTTTCGGGGATTGATCGAAACAACCGAGGAGCCTTCGGCGTTGGTAAAACGCCGGCCAGCAAGCTCGCGTTCGTAATTTGGAAGGTTTGGTGGCAACCACCTTTTTTCAGAGCTGGGCGGCGGATCATTTCGCGCACCCGCCACCGCAATTGCCAGGAACGACTGCAAGATTAAGACGCGCATGGACGGAGTTCATTCCTCCTAGCTCGCTTTTAGAAGAACATTCGTCGCGAGGCGCCGCCTCGTGGGGCGGGTCAATCGCACCACACTATCGTTTTGCCGCTCGCCTTCCCTTTGAAGCTTGTCGATCAGTCCCCCGACATGTGTCTCGATGATCTGGTGGCAAGCAGCCAATTCGCGCTCGCGATTCTGGGCTCCCGCGCGCGCAAGCGCTTCCAAGTCATCTATGTTATATAGAGAAACGTTCTTCAGAAAGCTGACAGCCGATTCGATATTACGCGGAACGGACAGGTCGATCACTAGCAACGGTCGTTGCCGCCGGGCTTTCATCAGATTTTCTACATCGCCGCGACTTAGCAGTTTCTCCGAGCTACTGGTCGCCGCGATGACAACATCGACATGGCGCATTGCGAAGAGGCAATCACCAAAGCAGACTGCTTCTCCGCCACATCGCAGGGCGAGACCGAGCGCCCGGTCGAACGAACGGCTGGAAATTAGAATCGAGCCTGCGCCCTTCTTTGCCAAAACGCGAACGCAACTCTCCGCCATCGCGCCAGCGCCAAGGACCAGGATCGATTGATGCGACAGATCGGTCTTTCCAATCAATTCCACTGCTGCGCTTTTGATTGAAACCGTGCCGCGTCCGATCCCGGTGCGCGTCCGAATTTCCTTTGTCGCCTGAAATGCTTTTTGAAACAGACGATTCAAAACGCGGGCGGTCAAACCGGCATTGCGTGCGGTTTCGTAGGCGTCTTTGATTTGGCCAGTGATCTCGGTTTCACCGAGCGCCATCGAATCCAAACCGGCCGTCACGCGAAGCAAGTGACGCACAGCCGCTTCGCCTTCGTGAACATAAATGCAATTGTCCAACTCCTGCGGCTTTGAACAAAGTAATTGGAAAAAGCACCCGCTGTCGCTGGTTGAGTTCTGGCTTACGCCGTAAATTTCAACACGATTGCATGTCGAAAGCAGAACGATTTCATCGAGGAGGCCGCACGCCTTCAAGGTGCTCGCAAGATCGACAGTCTCGGATTTTTTCACCGCGAGCCGCTCGCGCAGTGCAACCGGCGCGGTCTTGTGACTTAATCCAACCGCGAACAGTTTCATTACTATTTATTCGCTACGCTCATGGCGCTCACTGGCTGAGCCGGGCGATCGATTGTGATCGCGGTTGGTAATGGTGTTGGAATCGATTGGAACTCATGATGGTTCACGATGAGTCGCGAGCCCCGTTGGCCGGTCAGGAACAACCAGGCCCATTGCAGAAACACGCTGATCCTGAGACCAACTTGCGCCAGGAACATGATGTGGATAAAAGCCCAGGCACACCAAGCGACAAGGCCATGCACCTTAACCTTGCCGCTCTGGAGAACGGCATAGCCTTTACCGACAACGGCCATGTTGCCTTTGTCGAAATATCGAAACGGTCTGAGACTGTTTTTGCCGGCGATGTGACGACGAATCAATTTGCCTACGTAGCGTCCCTGTTGCATCGCAACTTGAGCAACGCCCGGTAACGGCTTTCCATCCTGGTCGAGCGACGCGGTGTCGCCGATCACGAAGATTTCCGGATGACCTGGAACTCTCAGATCTCTTTGGACGCGCACACGACCCGCGCGGTCCGTTTCCGCGCCTAACCACTTCCCGGCCGGCGAAGGCGCAACTCCCGCCGTCCAGATAACTGTCTTGCTCGCGATTCGCTCCCCGGCAACGATCACTCCTTCGTTGTCGATCTTCTCAACTGCGTGGCCTAAGTGGATCTCGACGCCAAGCTTCTGCAGATGTTTTTCCGCGGCGCCAGAAAGGGCGGGCGCGAATGTGCCGAGAACGTTCCGACTTGCGTCAATCAGGACGATTCGTGCTTTGGTTGGATCGATTCGTCGAAAGTCGGAACGCAGCGTGGTGCGGACGAGCCCCGCCAGTGCCGCAGCCATCTCGACGCCGGTCGGGCCGGCACCGACCAGCACGAATGTAAGCAGATCCCGATGAAGCTCTGGATTCTCTTCGCCTTCGGCTCGTTCAAAAGCCTCAAGGACCTTGTTTCGAATACCAACCGCGTCAGCCAGGCTTTTGATTCCAGGCGCGAACTGTTCAAACTCATCATGGCCGAAATAACTGTGCCGAACGCCGGTGGCCAGAATGAGGTAATCATACGGCACAGAAACCCGTTCGCGATCCGCGTCATTCGCGAAAACGCAATGTTGTGCCTTATCTGCACCGGTCACCTCGCCCATGATCACGGTCGTATTTTTTTGCTTCCGCAAAATTCCGCGGATCGGCGAACTGATCTGTGACGGTGACAGCACTGATGTCGCTACCTGGTAAAGAAGCGGTTGAAAAAGATGGTGGTTTGTTCGGTCGATGAGGATGACTTCGACCGGCGCATTTTTAAGTGCTTTCGCTGCCGCCAAGCCGCCGAAGCCACCACCCACGATAACTACGCGCGCCCTCTTGGACCGTTGCTCACCGGCGCTCTCGATAGAATTGAGATTAGCGTTGTTCATCCACTCATTCCTCAAGCTTTTGAGCCCGGAAATTTCAGGAAATCTGGGCTTTTCTCGGCCCCCTTTGGCGATCGCGAAACGGACGACCGCCGTTCGCTAAGCGACCCAGAACTTGATCAGCATGATCAGGATGAGCGTGGTCAGGAACAGCCATGGGATCATAATCACTTCAACCCTTAACTTACGAACAGCCGGAATGTCATTATCGACATTCGGATCTCGATCAAAGAATCGGTGACGATTGCGAAAAATGTAGATCATCGCGAGGATGTTGATGATCAGGAAGAAGGTTCCCGCGAATCTCAGAGCGGGAAGAGCTGTCGGGTTAATTAGTACCAGCATAAATTTGCTCTTGCTGTTCTACTTATTCTCAAGCTTTTGAGCCCGGAAATTTCACAGAATTTGCGGCTCACTGGCGCCGCGGGGGACGACGACTAAGGGGCCCGGGTAATCGCCTGCTTCATTATCCGCCGGCCAGCCACCGACAAGGGTCCCATGCCGCTTCCGGGCAGACACCACAGACCTTTGTCTTCGTCTTTTGCGTAAAGGAAGATGACTTTTTCGCCTGCGTCAGCGTAGTAGAATGTCGCGCCTCGTTTTTCTGT
The DNA here is from genome assembly GCA_036522635.1 of Candidatus Udaeobacter sp. Taxonomy (GTDB): domain Bacteria; phylum Verrucomicrobiota; class Verrucomicrobiia; order Chthoniobacterales; family UBA10450; genus Udaeobacter. The sequence goes on from DATDFM010000016.1 coordinate 5,251, forward strand.
GATTAAGCGAAGGAATGTTTCCCGCCACGGCTGATCGGGCGAATCAAAGATTTCTTCGCCAAGCTTCTTCAGTTCTTCGACGCTGATTGTTCGGACCGATTTGTTCACGGCCTGCCGTCGCTCCTCCGAGATAGATTCAAACTCTTTGAAGCTATCGAATGGCATGTGTTTCCTATGGTTCGTTAAGCTAAGGGCGACTCACTGTGCTCTTGGGAAGTGATCGATCACACCTGATATCCGGACGACGGATCTGATCATTGGCGGTTGAGTCTGCTCAAAGGCTGGACGTCAGTTTTTCTTCGTCCGCGGGTTATGTGCCTTCGAGACCTCCCTGTGGGCAACATATCCAGCCAACCGTACATCATTGACGACGCAGAAACAGGTCTCGTCGATAGCTACGGCATCATGAATAAGCCTGCGCATTCGCTTTCGCGACAGGCTTACGTGAAGAATAGCTACGTCCCCATCGTAAACATGCGCCTGAACCGTCACCACCTTGTAGCCGATGGCAACTAAAGCCTTGACTAACTCGACTCCTTTTCTTGTGAAGAGCGACGCTACCTGGGTACCGAACGCTAGGTACTGCTCGATAGCTATCCCAAGGTAGGTTCCCAACGCAAAGCCCAAGGCATAGGCCACGAGGTAGCTCGGGTGACTCAGGTCTTGTAGCACTTTGGCAATAGCACAGATGTAAACCATTGCCTCAACAAAACCGAGACAGGCAGCATATGCGCGCCGCCCCTGCACAATCGCAGCTGTACGCAGGGTATCGAGGCTTACGTCCACGATGCGCGCCACGACGATAAGGATGGTGGTAATTGCTACGGTTGTGTTCACTTGTAAATGGCGGGCTGCGCAAACATGCGATGACCGATGACGGTGAAAGCGAACTGCAATCGGCTCCAAAAAGAAGGATCGGAGAGGATCGAGTTCATTAGATCATGCGCGATTTACCCTTTTTTTTGACAGTGAACGTTTCCTTTAATGCGCGTTTACTTAGTTGCGGATCTAGAAAATGAAGCGGTACGGTTCGCTTTATCTTCCCCAGGAATCGGACGTTTGCGTGTTTCGAGGAACGCAACCAACGCATCGAGCTCGCCCGGTTTAAGCGAAGGGCCAAAAGCCGGCATGTTGGTGCCACCATTAACGATGCGGATAACCAAATTATCGCGCGTTAATTTGTCGGCGATGTAGGTTAATTCGGGGCCACGCCGTCCGCCGGACCCCTGAATGAGGTGGCAGTTCAGGCAACCTTTTGTGTGAAATAATTGAGCGCCCGTGAAAACCGGGCCGCCTGTAGCTCCCACGACTTTCTCGCCTAACGGCTGTGCTTCGAAGTTAGGCGACCAGGGTGAGTGATCACCTTCCCACCAAAGCGCGCCAATCATGATCACGGCGAGACATACGGAGGCAATCGCCCACGGGCGCCTCGATGCATGGCGCTCGCCTTTATGATTCCAAATCGGAACAAACAGCAGACATAGCCCGATCAGAATTGGGAACCCGATCATGACATAGCCCTCGATTCGCTCCGGGATGAGCGAAAGCAGACCGAAGTACCAAAGAAGGTACCAATCCGGTCTTGGATCGGCTGCGAGTATGCTCGGATCCGGTGGCCTATCCAACGCCGGGGGTCCGACGAAGAATGCGGCGAGCGCGATTGCGATGACCAACCCTGTGGTAACAACTACGTCGCGCCAGGCCAGCTCGGGCCAAAAGGGTTTACCGCTTTTCTTCAGTAGCTCTTCGTATTCGGCGCGGTAGGTCGCAGGATCGACCGGTTTGCCCGCAACCGGCGGCTCCGAGATACCATGGCGCATAACCAGCCAGAGATGCAGGCCGATAAAGGCAAACATTATCCCAGGCAAAACGAAAACGTGAATGGCGAAGAAGCGACTAAGCGTGGCGCCGCCAATACTGGTGCCACCGAGAATAACTTGCGCCAGCCAGTTGCCAATCAGCGGCACTCGACCTGCCTGTTCCGCCGCGACCACGACCGACCATGCGGCGGTTGAGTCCCATCGGAGCAGCTGACCGGTGAAGCCCATTCCCAGAGTAAAAGTCAGTAACAGGATTCCGGTGGTCCACGTCATCTCGCGTGGAAATTTGTAGGCGCCGAACAGAAACGTCTGCGCCATATGCGCACCGATCATCAACACCATGGCGGACGCACCGTAGTAATGAAGTCCGCGGAGAAAGCGTCCGAAGGGCGCGACGTTAGTTATGAACTGAAGCGTCTCGTAGGCTTGTGACGATGAGGGAATGTATGAAAACGCCAACGATACGCCGCTTGCGACCTGAATGATGAAGGCACAGAGAGTGGCGCTGCCAAAAACGTACCACCATTTCGCATCCTGCGGCGCGATATGCAGTGCCGGAGAGATAAGAACACTGATCCCCAGCCGGTCATCGAGCCACTTCCAGATCGTCTTGAATATCTTGATCACAGCGCGGTGGAAATCGGAACGATCGCTTGTTTCATTTGCACTTCGCCATTTACGACTCGCACGTCGTAACGAAACAACGGAAGCGGCGGCGGACCGGCAGCGACTTTGCCGTCACTATAATAAACACCACCGTGGCACGGACACATGAAGAGGTCGGCGCCTTCCAGCCAGCGAACCGGACAACCCAGATGCGTGCAATTAGCTGAGAAAGCGATGAAGCTATCTTCGCTCACGCGTCGCAGCCAGACACCGCTTTTTGCCGTAACCCCGGCCCACGGCAGCGGCGAGGGATCTGTCACAGTCACCGCCACAGTCTTGCCGATTTGAAACTCATTCGGCTTGCCGATCGTCACCCAGTTCTCTGGCGGCTTTCGAAAGAACGGGGCGACGATGAAACCGACCAACGGCACACCAACGATCGCGCTGCAAAGACCAATCAACGCGATTGAAAGCTTTTCAAAGAAACGCCGCCGGCTGATATCCTCTGGAGTTTCGGCTAACGGCGCAGTTGACGACTCAGTAAGACTTGTATTCATGACGAAGTTCGGTGATCCAACCAGCGAGTGCTGCGACAAAGAGGACGACACCAACGAGCCACACCACCCAGGTGGTGATTAATCCCCAGAAGAGAAACGCCGCGCCCATAGCTACGCCAGCTGGAAAGTAGGTTGGATGTGGCAGCGGCGTCTCGGGTAGCCGCTGCCAGCCCGGTGGAATCGCCTCGCGATATTGTGATTGTTCGTCAGGCATTTGATCGCTCCGGTTGAGTTGGTGAATGCCAGCGCGCCATCTGGGCTAGAATTGCCGCCGCGTAAATCGCACACATGGGAACCCACATGAGCAGCCCGCCGATCTGTTGATCGCGGTCGCTCGTTAGGCCCCAATCGCCGCGTATTGTACTAAGGATCCCCAATCGATCGACCGGCTGTTGGTAGACCGGACAAATTGAAACCGGCGCAAAGGTCAGAATAATCCCGAGCACACTGCAGGCAGTGCAGGCGGTAAAAAGGTAAACAATCGCGGCCGGCGGTGAAAGGCGTTGCTCTTCGCGCGGCGCGATCACCTGCCACCAAAACAGGCTTCCCATCAATAGCAGCGAGGCAGTTTGGATCGCCGAGACTGTCAGCGACGTTGCCGCCGCGTTACAGAGTGACGGTGCGTGCCAGAGCCACATCGCACCGACGCCCGCGCCCCATCCGACAAGTGGGTAAGTCAGACGGGCCAAAGGCGAGCTAAGTGAGAACGATCGAGGCAGACTTAGAAGCAGCAGCGCGGGGACAATCAGCACGAGCAGGATGTGCTGAATCATGTGCGCGCTGAACACGTAACCGTTAGCGAGCGTGCTAAGCGGCGAGAGCAACGCGAGCAGAAAGACAACAACTGCACAGGCGAAATAGAGCGGTCTTCCTCGTCGTCCGAAGACGATCCAGTAAGCCACGCAAGAAAGAACAACCAAGCCCAGAACAATCGAGTTCCATGTCCACGCAGTAGTAAAGAATTGATAGGTGGTCATCGGAAGAGTGGGAGGAGGTAAACAGTGAAGAGCACAAAAACCCAGACGACATCGACAAAGTGCCAGTAGTAGCCGACGCACTTGAAAGCGGCATGGAATTTGGCAGAGACGGAATCACCTTCCCACGCCAGCCAGAGAAAGATGAGCAGCGTGATCAGCCCAATGAGCACGTGCACGCCGTGAAATCCGGTCAGAGTAAAAAACGTGGTCGAAAACATGTTGGTGCTGAGGTCGACCCCGCTCTGGAAGAGTTTCCAGTATTCGTTCGCCTGGCCGCCCAGAAAAACCGCGCCGAGCGCAATCGTTAGGCCGAGCCAGCCAAGCATCGATCCGCGACGTTGTTTGTGCAGAGCTACCTCCGAGCGCCAGAAGGTCAAGCTGCTCGCGAAGAGGCACACGCTGAAGACCAGCGTTCGCGGAACATCGAGCTCTTTCGGCCCAGGACCGGGATGAGGATGGGCGTAGAAAAATAAGTACGCGAGAATAAGGACGCCGAAGAACCCGACCTCGGAGAAAAGGAACGCGAGAATACCGGTCTTATTGTGATCGGGAAGAACGACCTGATCGTCGCCGACAACTGGATCCGGCCGATCGGGATTTGCGATGTCCCACAGTGGCCGGCGACTGTGGATCGGTGGCAGCGCAAGAAAGTTTTCATGCGGCGGAGGCGAAGTGGTTGCCCACTCCAGCGTCCAGGCGTCCCAGGGATTGTCGCCCGCTGGTTTTCCGCGGAAGAACGATTGCGCGATGTTCCAAATCATGACCAGCGATCCGGCGCCCATGAAAAACACGCCAACTGTAGAGACCATGTTCATCCAACCCCAACCAGGTATATCCGGGTAGGTAAAGATGCGACGCGGCATGCCGTAAAGGCCAAGCACGTGCTGGATGATGAAGGTCATGTTGAAACCGATGACCCATAGCCAGAAGGTCCATTTGCCTAACGACTCGGACATCATCCGGCCGCTCATTTTCGGAAACCAATATGGAAGCGCACCGAGCATCGCGAAGACAATGGCGCCGACGAAAACGAAGTGGAAATGCGCGACCAGGAAGTAGCTGTTCTTAGTTTGCCAATCGAGCGCGGCGCTGGCATGGCTAATACCGGTCAGGCCGGCACATGTGAATTGAATAAGAAAGGCGATGCAAAAAAGCATCGGCACACTAAACCGGATACGCCCGCCGACCATGGTTGCGCTCCAGTTCAAAACTTTGACGCCGGTCGGTATAGCGATCAGCATGGACGTGATAATAAAGAACAGGTCCAAGGCCCGGCCCATGCCGACGGTGAACATATGATGGCCCCAGACGAGCGAGCTCAGCACTACGATGGCGACAGTGGAGGCAGCAACAGCCTCGTAACCGAAGATCGGTTTGCGGGAAAAAACCGGTATCATCTCCGCGATCATGCCGAATGCAGGAACAGCCACGATGTAAACTTCCGGATGGCCAAAGGCCCAGAAGATGTGTTGCCAGAGAACGGCTGAACCGCCGCGAAATGGCAGGAAAAAATGCCCATCGAGGCGGCGATCGATCAAGATCATGGCCAGCCCAGCGTTCAACACGGGCAGCGCGATCAGGATGAGGAAGGAGTTAATGAAATTCATCCATGTAAAGAGCGGCAACCGGCGCATCGTCATGCCTGGGGCGCGACAGGAGATCACGGTGGCGATGGTGTTGACCGCGAAACTAATCGTCCCAAGACCGAGAACGAAGATCGCGATGGCCCAGTAATCGACACCAGGCGATGAGGAGTAAGGCGTCTCGCTCAACGGTGCATAAGAGAACCAGCCGACCGCCGGAGCGCCGCCGGCGAGAATGCTAAAATGCAAAAGAATTCCGCCGAATGGCTGGCACCAATAGCCAAAAGCGTTCAGGCGCGGAAACGCCATGTCACGCGCGCCGATCTGCAACGGCAGGATGTAATTTACGAACCCAAACAGCAATGGCATGGCAACGAGGAAAATCATCGTTGTGCCGTGCATGGTGAAAAGCTGGTTGAACGTGTCGGGCGCAACCAGGTGATTGTTAGGCACGGCCAGCTGCAATCGAATAACAAGCGCTTCGAGTCCGCCGACGATGAGAAAGAAGAGGCCGGTCAGCATGTAGAGAACACCGATGCGCTTGTGATCAACCGTTGAGAGCCAGGCGAGCTGATAGTGTCTGCGCTTGGCGGGATCGAGAACGATGTCCCGGAACTCTGAGATGGTATCCGTGCCGTTCATTTTAGTGCCGAGAGATACGTCGCCAGTTGATCAAGCTGCTCGTCGGTGAAGGAGAAGTCCGGCATAAGCGCGCCCGGCTTGATGTGCTGCGGGCTTTTCAGCCAAAGGCGCATGTTAGCCGGCGTATTGTCGATCATGCCTGAAGCCAGTTGTTTGCGGCTCCCGACATGAGTTAGGTCCGGCGCAACCCGCAAATTTGCCCCCGGTACGCCGTTAATGGCGTGGCAGTTGATGCAGCTGGATGTTCGAAACACCTCCACACCTTTCACTGCTGCGTTGCTGGTCGGAGCTTGAGCTGGTTTGAGTTGCGCCTGTTGCCATTGCTCGAACTGCGCCGGTTCATCGGCTACAACCAGGATGCGCATCCAGGCATGTTGCGTTCCGCAGAATTCCGAGCACTGGCCGATGTAATCACCCGGCTTATCCGCTTGTAACCAGATGTGATTAGGTTGGCCCGGCACATTGCTCTCTTTTCGTGTCAACTTCGGTACCCAGAATTCGTGTAAGACATCTTTTGACTCCAGCCGGACCGACAAGCGCTTACCCGCGGGAATATGGATTTCGTTCGCTGTGACCACTCCGGAACCGGGGTAATCCACCTCCCACCAGAACTGGTGACCGGTTATCACCAGGTCGGGCGTAGGCGCCGGCGGCGGATCACCGCGATTCATCGCGCTAAGCGTGATGACGAAAAGGAAGATGACGATCAGAAACGGAATAATCGTCCACGCGATTTCCACCTTCCGGTTACCGAGAATCTGTCTCGGGTCGGGTTCACCCGGGCGCGTCCGAAATCGAAAAATCGAGAAAGTGATCGCACCGGTAACGATCACGAAAATCAGCGCGAAGACGATGGTCGAAACGATGCCCAAATCGTAGATTGCGCGCGCCAGCGGCGACTGCGGATCTAACGCATTTGAGTTGGGCATGATCGGATTCTGAAATCTCTTCTACCCTCGCCCCTCGTTCCCTATTTCATTCTCAAGCTTTTAATGCCGAACATTTCAAGGAATCGAAACTTTTCTGGGCCAGGCAGCGTCCGCATGCACGAAATCCATCCAGCAGATTGATGATCACCTCGCGGCGATTTGTTTCGGATCGCTAAATTCAAATTGCGCTGACTGAGTCATATTAAATTGCAAGCCATTCGGGTTTGCTTGAGCCCTTCGGAACCATGACGGTGCGGAACGCGCCGGGTGTGCGCGACAAGACGACCTGGTCGGTCATCCCCTGGTAGGTTCCGAGCGGAGTTTCGGCGGTGAATAGATCGGGTGTGCTGTAGGTGTGCTCCTCGGTCGAACCCGCGGTCGCCTTTGCATAGGCCTTGTCAAAAATGCCTAACGAGAGCATCCATAGCACTACTCGCGTCAAAGAAACGGTCACCCAGTAGCTGCCACCTTCGATTGCACGCCTTCGCAACGCCTCGAGGATTCCGGTAGTGCCTAGCCACGCAACTACGTTATCGCAGATCGGAACAATCGGTGGCTGTTTCGGCTCACTTAAAGAGCCTTCAATCGCAAATAGACCACTGACTGTCGCGCCAATCTCATCGAAGCCGGGACGGTTCGCCCACGGTCCTTTGTCGTTTAATCGGTTTGTTGTAAGACAATTAGTTTTCCTTCGCGTTAATTTCTGCGTAGGCGATTCCGGTGAGATTTCCCTGCGCGACTAAGAGAGGTTTCTTTTCTGAGCCATCGAGGCGCGCGGAATAAACCGAGCCGGCCAAATCGGTCAGGAACATCTGATCGCTCTTAAAATCGAGAGCGATCCCGATTCCCTCCATTAAATGGGTGAAGATAATATCGGGGACCGGATGCTTGCTAAAATCGCCGTCCAACGATGCGCGATTCACGGTGTTGCCTTTCGGCGCATCACCGCGATCGGTCCAATAGAGGCGCCGGTTCTTTAGATCTAGCTCGAGATCAATCGGTTCCGGCAAACCGTCAAAGAGAAGTTCAATGTCGGTCCGGTTCGCCGCGTTCTCGCCACGCGGGATGTTGATCTTCGCACGGAAGATGCGGCCCTTGCCCGCATCGTCGGGACCTTTTTGTCCCCAATAAATTTGTCCGCGATCTGGATCAACCGTGATTCCAACGCACCATTTTGTTTGATCGGTGCCCGGCCGCGCATCGCCTTTGCTGGTGTCGACCAGGGTCTCGATGTTCGAACCATCCAAGTTCGCGCGCATCACGCGCATGCCTTCTCGGTCGCACCAGTAAAGTTTTCCCGCCTCCTTTTCGAAATGGAGTTGCTTTGGTGTAAAGGTCGCTCCTTCGGGAACAATCGTTTTCCGATTCTGACCATCGAGATCGGCGCGCTCGATCGATCCATCGTTCTTGCTGGGCACGCCCATGTTGGTCCAGTAAATGTGGCCGGCCTCAACATCGACGACCACGCCATCAGGGATTCGAGCTCCGGTAACAATAACCTTTCGATCCGAGCCATCGGCGTTGACTGAATGAATCCGGCCACCGCTTGCTTCGAGATAAAACAGTCGGCCAACGGTATCTTTGCCCCGCGCTCCCCGAAGGACCTGAGTCTCAGCAGTTGTATTCATCGTTCTTTTCTCAAGCTTTCCGGCGGCGACATTTCAATAAATGTTGGCGCCTGCTTTCGTTGAGCTGGAGAGCGAAACCGGCCAACCGCCGATCTGATTGACAGCGGGGCGCGTCTTGGATCTATGCGCAGCTTACTTCTTCGTGAGCAATTGTTTCGCAGCCGCTACGATTTGGTCGGGCTCGAAGCCAAATTTTTTCTGGAGTTCTTTCAAGGGTGCTGAAGCTCCAAACGTCTTCATGCCGATCATGCGGCCCCGTTTTCCGATGTAACGTTCCCATCCAAACGTCGACGCCTGCTCCACGGCTACGCGCGCGATCACACCGGGTGGCAAAACGCTGTCCTGATATTCCTGCGTTTGCTGTTCGAAAATGTCCCATGAGGGCATCGATACAACACGCGACCGGACGCCTTCAGCAATGAGCTTCTCGTGCGCCGCCACCGCGAGACTGACTTCGCTCCCCGATGCGATCAGAATGACTTCGGGATCGCCGCCGGGCGCGTCGGCCAGAACGTAGGCGCCACGCGCGACTCCGGATGCGGGTGCGTATTTTTTTCGATCGAGCGTCGGCAGAGGTTGGCGAGAGAGAACGAGCACCGCCGGTTTGTGATGCAGTTGCACAATGTAACGGTAAGCTTCGGT
>DATDFM010000017.1:0-6598 GCA_036522635.1 Candidatus Udaeobacter sp.
CGAATCGCCGCCGTCATCGCTCCGCATCACGTCCCAATGCTTTTGCATGAACAACGTGTTCGGCTTCGACGGATGAAACGCGATCCGATGCACGCAATGACCAACTTCTGCCGTCGGATCCGGAATGTATTGTGAACGCAATCCTTTGTTGATCGGTTTCCATGTTTTGCCGCCGTCGTCGGTCCGAAATGCGCCCGCTGCCGAGATCGCAACGAACATTTGCTTCTGATTCTTTGGATTGATCAGAATCGTGTGTAGGCACATTCCGCCCGCGCCCGGTTGCCAGCGCGGACCGGTGTCGTGTTGGCGAAGACCGGAAAGCTCGTTCCAGGTTTTGCCGCCGTCTTTCGATTCGAACAGCGCGGCGTCTTCCACGCCCGCGTACACATGATCGGCATCGTCCAGCGCCGGCTCGAGATGCCAGACCCGTTTGAATTCCCATGGATGCTGCGTGCCGTCGTACCACATGTGCGTGCCGGGAATGCCGTCGTAAACGAACTTGTTGCTTTCGGCTTTCTGCATTCCGCCTTCGCCTTGCAATTCCTCCGGCGTGCTGCCCGGCGTGTTCCAGGTTTGCCCGCCGTCGTCCGATCGCTGAATGATTTGCCCGAACCAACCGCTCGTTTGCGACACGTAAATCCGGTTCTGATCCACCGGTGACCCTTTCATGTGATAAATCTCCCAGCCGGCAAAGTGCGGCCCGTCCACTTTCCAATCCTTCCGTTTCTCGTCCGACGTGAGAACGAACGCGCCTTTCCGCGTCCCGACCAAAACTCGTACTGAACTCATGCGAAACTCTTAACCGCGGACGCCGTAGTGAGCAAAGTCGAATCCATTACGCCGATGAAAACGGATTTTGTTTACCTCTCAACATTTAACTCCTCGGGACGCCGTGGCGTTTAGACGAAAGAGGCTCAGCCACCGACTTCTTTGGCACCTGAGCCGTTGCGCAACGGCTAGAGACAGGGAGGTTGATCGAGGGACGGGCTCGGGCAGGAACTGCTGGGAGCGCAAACCGCGTCCGACACGATCGAGGAAATAGTGCCACCAGAGCCTTCGCTGCGCTCGAAAATGGTGCTCATCACACACAAATTCGAGCCCTTGCAAACCCGTATGTCGGCTGCACGCGCGTTCTTGCCTTGAGCATCGAGAAATTGCAATCCGCCCGGAAATGGCGCCGAAGACGCAAGAGGCCAACCGAAAACCTGTTTACTGGTCTCGTCATAATTGTGAGGAAGAAGGAGCGAAGTAAGAGCTAAATTGAAAATGTTTGGTTGATTTCGTCTCGCAGAGACACTTATCGTCCTTGGCTGATTCGCCGCGTACGTTTTCGTGTATTTAGCCCAGCCCGACGAAACTGTGCCTCTGGCGAGCATGACCCGCGAAACGGAGTCCACGATATCGGAGGCAGCAAGAAAATAAACGCCCGTACTGTTGACGGTCAGAGATAGAGAATAAGGTTGCTTGGGCGAACCGTCGGAGATTGGAGTCACGATTCCATAAACTCCATCCCAACAACACGAAGAGGGCACCGAAGGCCTTTTTTTGACAACCACCCCAGCCTCAAATGGTAATTGGCAACTCGACCAAAAAGGTTCGTTTGAATAGTAATAATAGGCGACCACGACCTCCGGGGCGCCCGACGTCGTTCGCGCCGCAATTGCCGGATGGCTGGCATCGGTGTTATAAACGCACAAGGTGGTCGGAACCACGGTTTCGAGGTTCAGTTGCGATGCCGTCGTTGGTGGCTGGAGCCCAGGAAACGAACAATAGCTAATCCCGATCCCTGACTCGACCACGACGTGAATTTGATCGCCCGTCTTTGTAATATCGTAGTTCACAATCGACGACGCATCGAAAGGCAGCGTCACCGTGGTGCTCTGCGCCATGCACTGGTATAAATACCGCAGATCATTTCCCTTCTTCCAGGTAATGATTTTTGCGCCGTTATCCAGAATTACGATCGCCGGAGCGGAGACATTTGTGTCTCCCCCGCTGATCAGCTGTGGACTCGTCCAGGAAATTCCTTCGCCCGAAGCGACGAGCTTAATCTTGTCGTCGTCTTCGTACACGACATAAATCGTATCTTGGAGCTGCGCGACTCTCGGCGTAATTCCGTACGCCACAAAATGTAGGGGAGGTGGCGTCGGGGCTGGCTGACTTTTTTGGCTGGCTTTTTCCTTTCCAAGCCGCTTCTGAATGCCGAAACCTTTTGGCAGAAAAACGATCCCGGTTGCCAAGAGCCCGAGAACAAGGAGCCACTTCAAGGTGGGCGACATTTCTACAGGTTTAACGGATCGGCGCTGAGTAACAAGCCAAGATTTTACCGAACTTGTAAGGAATTCGCTGCTTTTCTCTCAACTCTCAACCCTCAACTTCTCACAACTCAACCTCTGCGATGACAGGTTGCAACATCACACGCCGTCCGCGCTCACCAAGCGCGTGGCACGGCACCCATCAATTAGTTTCGCGATAGGCTCGCAACGCGGCCTCAGCTTCGCGCTTTTCGGGGCGATCTTTTTCTGGATCGGGCTTCGAATGCACTTCTCGCAGTGCAGCCACATAAGGTGCCGGCAATTGGTGTTGTTCGGCGCCGGCAATCACAAGTTCATGATACCAATCGTACGGAATCATCGACTCATCGATAACATCGGCCCCGGCGACGTAGGTTAGCGTGCACAAATGATCCCCATCTAGAAGAGTTACCTTGAGAGGCTCGTGGTGATAATCCCGGCCTTCAGCCTTATCGAGTGCTTTCAATTGGTCTTCTGGAACCTCGAACACGACGCCGTAGACTGCGTCGTTATGATCACCTGTTTTGAAAATATTGCATTTACCCGATTCGTCCCTGCTCGTCTTGTGAAACCGCAATTGATATCCTTTGATTATAGCTGCGCCGAAGGGCGCTGCATTTGGGACGCGGTTCTTCGCTCGCAACCGTTGCTCCAACATGTTTGATCCGTAAGTAAAGTACTTCATATCCGATGCGCTATTCATCGTCGCGCCATTCGCGGCCAGTCAGCTCAGGTTTGCCTTTCTCTTTGCGCTTCAAAGCGCGGCGAAACTGCTGCAGACCAATTCGTTCTCGTTCGTTCAGCGTATTTTCGTCGAGTTGAGATGCACGTTGCTTGATCAGCTCGGGATCAACGAAACGCTCCAGAGTTGACCATCTTAGGAAGTGGAAAGGCTTGCCGTTCGCCGCGCCCTCCGTTGTCAGAGTTGCTAAGAGCCAAGGCGTGGTACCATTCTTTTCGCATTCAGCTGTCAACCACCTTCGAACCGCGTCAATCGAGTCCCAGTCGCTCCATCGCCACAATAAACTATCAGCATGAGTGGCCGATTTGAGAGTACCGCTTGCAGCTGCCTGGCGAAGTTTTTCCACGCAGATCTTCTTTAACTCCTCAACATGTTCTTCACTAATCAAGTACGTCCGCTCACGTTCGTCGGATTCCTTCCGTCTCTCCTCACCGCTAACGATCCGCACAGGTAGAGCGAGTCCCGAGGTTTCCTGAATCGCGCGCTTCAAAAGGTTGAATCTCGTTTCCTCATCTGATTCGCGTCGCAGACCAAAGTAAACGATCCGCCAGGCGTGAGTTAACGGATCAAATTCGAGGAATTTGGGAGTGCGTTCTGGGAACGAGTCTGCGCAATCACATAACGCTGTGATCAGTGCAGGCATTGACGAAAGAGGGATCTCCTCTTTGTAGGCTTCGAATCGATCCATGGTTTTTCGAATTAACCCGCGTCGCTCGATTTCTTTTAACGCCTCGCGGAATTTATCCCGGTCGCCGGCGATGTTTACCAATTGTTCGAGTTCCACTTGCCCGAGATCCGACGCCGGCAACTGGAGGGTGAAATACTTATCAAAAATCTCCGAGTGACAGACGCGGGCTTGTCTCAACCATTCGTCTGTTGGCTGGCCACGTCGTCCTCTAATGGCTGGAGGGAAAATCGTCTGAATGATGTGCTGCGCCGCTCCCCGTGTCGCATCCGCGGCCGCTGAAAGTAGCTTTGTTCGCTGTTCGTTGATCTCCTCTTGTTTCTTTTCGGCGAAAAGCCCGGGGCCGTAATCGCCGGTAAGTAGCGCCTTATTGGCAAAGAGCCTCTCATAAACGTTCGGTTCGAAAACCCGCAGCGTTTCTAATCCGAGTAGGTCGACTGGATTCACTTCGAAGTTTTCACCGCGTTGAAAGTGCCGTACCTGAAAATCAAACGAGCCAAGAATCGATACACATGTCTCAAGTTGCCGAAATACGCAGCCATGCCATCGAGGAACAAAGTTGACCATCGGTCTTGCTCCCAGCGCGTCACAGCGCCGCGCCCTTCGAGGCATTGATCAATACCTTTGAATAAGATTTCTCGAACCTTATCTACGGGCGCTTCAGGCAAGTGATAGGCAACTTGAACAATTTTCTCGAGATACTGTTTACCACGATCATTCGAGACTTTATCGAGCGCTTCGCAGATTACGGGGCGATCGAAGAGCAGAAGATAAATAAGCCGTGGGAAATCGGCATTGATCTTCACGAGCTGGAAAATTTCGGGAATCTCATCAGCTCGCAGCCGATCGATGTCGTCGATGGTCACCAAAATCGAACGGTCCAAAGCAGTCATCGCCTGGGTTAACGCATCTTTGATTTCCGGCAGGGTTCGTTCCTCAGCGCGTGGTGCGCTTTTCTCATGTGTTTCAAGCCAAGCGCTGAATCGCGTCAGCATTTCTCCAACTGCTCGAATGGCAGCGCTAAGGAAGGGACTTCTTTCAGTGAAGAGCGGGCCGACCGTTTTCGTCACCGTGCCTGCGAATCCGGTCAAGCGTCGGGTGTACGTTCGAAGTAAACTAGACGCCCTCGTTGAAGATTTGCCGGCCTTACCGGTCTTCAAGACAGAATCTAACTCACGCAGGAAGCGACCCGAAAGATCGCCGCCGCCGGAGAATTGCCACGGATTAAAATCTAGAATCGGATAATTCTGATCGAGCGCACGCAGATGCCACAATATCCGCTCTTTCAACGAGCTCTTGCCGCACCCCCAGTTCCCGTAGATGGCGATTACCAACGAGTCGTTTCCACTCCAACCTTGGATGTCTTCAGCTAATCGCTGCGCGAATGCATCGCGGCCTAGTAAATCCTGCGAAGGCGGAGCATTCGGGCGATCGGCAGAGTAACGCGGGGCCTGGGGAGCACTTTCACTCATTTCGCGATGCAGATGTTTTTCGGCTCCGTGAAGAAATCCGCCTTCGCCAAGGCTACGGCGCGACAGCCTCTGCGATTCTTCTCGTCAATGAGTTTATCGAGCGATACACACATTCTTGGCCTCTGTGAAAAAATGTAATGCCTCCGTGCCGCCCTCGCGGCCGACGCCGCTGGCTTTCATGCCGCCGAAGGGGACGCGCAGATCGCGGACGAGCCAGCAGTTTACCCAGACCGTGCCGGTGTGAATTTGTTCGGCGACGCGATGGGCGCGGCTGAGGTTTTGCGTCCAGACGCTCGACGAAAGGCCGTACTCGACGTCGTTGGCGTAACGAATCACTTCGTCTTCGTTGTCGAATGGCGTGATTGTCACGACCGGGCCGAAAATTTCTTCGCGATTGGTCCGACACGCGACGGGAAGATCGACAATCACCGTTGGCGGAAAGAAGTAGCCGTCGCGGGTGCGTTCGTTGGGAGAATCGGGCGCTTTGCCGCCGAGTGCGATCTTGCCGCCTTCTTTCTGGGCAAGATCGACATAGAACTTGATTTTCTCGAGCTGCGCTTTGTTCACGATCGCGCCTTGCTCGGTCTTTTCATCGAGCGGATCGCCTTGTTTCAGTTGTGATGCGCGATCGATAAATTGATCGACAAATTTTTTGTAAATCGGTTTTTCGACAAACACACGTGAACCGCACAAACAAATTTGTCCCTGGTTTGCAAACGATGAGCGAACACTGCCGGCGATTGCAGCGTCGAGGTCGGCGTCGGCGAAAACGATGTTTGGGTTTTTGCCGCCAAGCTCGAGCGAAACTTTCTTGAACAACGGCGCGCATGCTTCGGCCACCTTCTTTCCGGTCGCCGTGCCGCCGGTGAACGAGATCGTGTTGATCTTCGGATGCGCGGTGATCGCAGCGCCGACATTTGGTCCGGTGCCATGAACAACATTGAGCACGCCATTCGGCAAGCCGGCTGCGACGCAAATTTCGCAGAGCAGGCAAGCCGTCATCGGCGTGAGCTCGCTCGGCTTCGCAATCGCGGTGTTTCCAACCGCGATCGCGGGCGCGATTTTCCAGCTCAACAAGTAGAGCGGCAGATTCCACGGTGAGATGAGCCCGGCAATGCCGCAGGGCTGACGCAGCGTGTAGTTGAACGCCACGCCATCGGTGACGTGGGCCTCGTTTTCGGTGTGGAGGATGGCGGTCGCGAAGAAACGGAAGTTCGCGACGGCGCGGGGAATATCGAGTGTGCGCGCGAGCGTGATCGGCTTCCCGGTGTCGATCGATTCCGCGCGCGCGAAGTTTTCCAAATCGCGCTCAATCAGATCGGCGATGCGAAGAAGAACCTTCGATCGCTCGCCGGCCGGTTTCTTCGACCAATCAGGAAAAGCTTTCTCCGCAGCCGCGACGGCA
>DATDFM010000018.1:0-6854 GCA_036522635.1 Candidatus Udaeobacter sp.
GTCGTGTCCAGGTCGCTCTTTGCGACAAGAACGCGATGGGAGGTCGCGGTGTGAACATGTCCCGTGTGGTTTCGAGCTGTCGATGGAAAAGCGCCGGTAAACGGATTCACCCAGGCGCGCGACCCCATCAGGCTGTACTGAGCATTTTCTTGTGCGAGATAAGGGTCCGAACAGCCCACGCCGAGGTGCGTGGCATCAGGATATGGTATGCAGCCGAAACTACAGTCGTCATCCTGGTCTGCGCCGAAGGTGTGCTTCACCCAGGATTCACCGATTTGTTCGAAGCGATCATTATTGTTAGGGCCGCCGCTCATCCGATAGAAGTTTTCGCAGATAACCGAATGGGAGGTGTTTGGTATGGCTAAAAAGTCCACTGGCTGATCGCCGTTGTTGCACGAAGTCGTGGCAATGCCGAGGCCCACTTGAGTGTCGCTTGCGCTGGGAGTGGGGCTTGCTTCCACCATGGCGGGCAGATCGCCAACGATAATGTCAGGCCCGGGCACGGGTACGTGGCCACCCGGAACAAGCGCATTGCCTGGCGGCAAGGTTGATGATTCAAGTTTGCCGTTCACTACAGTACTCGTGGCGATTGAAGTCACGGTCGTGTTGATCGAAATCGTGCCGGCTTGCATGCCCGCCTCACGCGGATGACCAATGTTGCTAGCCAACGCTTTGGAAATCAAAAGCCGTCCACCCTGGATGCCAAGCAGCTGCGTACTCGCATCGTAGTGGAGATTTCCTTCGATATTAAAAAACACAAAACCGCTATTGGCATCGCGTACAACCATGTTGAAAGCTCCGCCCGGGTGGGCCTGTTCAATGGTCAGCCTGTTACCTGAAGCAGTTAATACCGCAGGAAGTGCGACATTATTTTGCGGCACCAGTGCCATCGAGCCTGTTTCTGCCCGGCGCAACACTTTGTTAAAGACAAGCACCGGAAAGAAAGAACTCGGTGCAACGCCAAAATGTAACTCCGAAAGTTTTCGCGAGGGGGCTGTCTCCAATTTTCGTGTCGTGGAGTTGACCCCATTGATCTGATTCATATCGATGTCCATGGTCACGCTCCCGCTGGCCACAATCATTTTCTGAAGTGTCCCACTCACCTGTTGCCTGGCGCGACTTGTCTTGGCAACATTGGGAGCGTTCGATGAGCTCCCGTCGTGCAAACCAAAAAGCAAGAGCAACGGAAGCGTAAAGGCACTGAGTACAATCTTTAACATTGTGTTTGTTCCTCCCGATTATTCGCGGATTCGGAAACCACGCAAAGTGGAAACCTGATCCTTGCCATGGGCAGATTGGAAACGTAAAGAAAATTCTGCGGAAATTCGATTTCTGCGGAAATTCGATAAATGATTCACAGCTCCGAGCACAATCTGCTCGGTGGCGAACGCCGGGTTTTGAAGTAAATTCGCCAACTTTGTGAAAAGTAGTTGCCTAGGCCGGGAGTCAAAAAAGGATGGAACTGTGGCCACGGTGCTCCGTCGCCGTCCCGCGTCTGACGCAACGTCTACACAGCGCCCCAAAATAGGGAGGCGGCTACAACAAGAAACCGGCATACGCAAATCGGGGACAAGCAAATGGCGCGCTGCGGCGTTGATCGCTCTGAACCTGTTCATGATCGCCCACATCGTACAGTGGCGACTGATGGGCAAAACCGTTTCGCCCATCGAGCCCTCGGAGACCATGTACACGCTACAAAACGGATTTGTTAACGCCGGGTTCATTTTCTTCGGTCTCGCAATCTTAGCTACGTTACTGTTCGGCCGTTTTGTTTGTGGCTGGGGTTGTCACATACTTGCGCTACAGGATTTCTGCGGCTGGCTGCTAAAGAAAATGGGATTGCATCCGAAGCCGTTCCGGTCGCGGCTCCTTGTGTATGTGCCGCTCTGCGCTGCGCTTTACATGTTTGTTTGGCCCATTGCGTATCGCATCTTTTCGAAGCCGGCACACGAACCAATCATCCCGAAATTCACGAATCATTTGGTGACCACAAATTTTTGGGCCACGTTCCCGTCCGTCGCAGTCGCGATCCCGTTTCTGTTTATCTGTGGCTTCGTCACGGTTTATTTCCTGGGGCAAAAAGGCTTTTGCACCTACGCATGCCCGTACGGGGGTTTTTTCGGTGTGGCCGACAAATTTTCGCTTGGGAAAATCCGCGTCACGCCTGCGTGCAATCAATGTGGTCATTGCACCGCCACCTGCACTTCAAACGTATTGGTGCATGCGGAAGTAAAGCAGTACGGGATGGTCGTCGATCCGGGTTGCATGAAATGCATGGATTGCGTCAGCGTTTGTCCAAACGACGCGCTTTATTTCGGTTTTGGGAAGCCCACCCTCCTGGCCCCGAAGTCAAACGTTATTAAAAGGCATTATTCGCTAACATGGCCTGAAGAGGTCGTCGGCGCCTTGGTCTTTCTGGGAAGTTTTTTTGCCGTTCGCGGTGTTTACGCTCTGGTTCCATTTTTGATGGCCTTAGGTTGCGCCGCGGTCACAACGTTTCTGACTCTGAAGACGTGGCGATTACTTCGGACACGAGAGTTGTCCTTTTACCGGTTCAATCTGAAGTCGTCTGGAAAAATGCATAAAGCCGGTTGGGTATTTGTGGCAGTCGCCTGTGTGTGCATCGGCTTAAACATGCACAGCGGCTGGGTGCGCTATCATGAGTTTCTCGGCAACCTCGCGTTTAACAAGATTCATGTGCCTGACGAATTGGCGTTGGCGCAGCTCGATCCAGCACGCTGGCTCAGCCCGGCGGATCGGGAAAGCATTGTTCAAGGAAGAGATCATTATCTCGCGGCTTCAAGAAAGGGGTTGTTCACAAACGCCGAAGCTCTGCCAAAGCTGGCCTGGTTTGAATATTTGTTAGGCGATGCTGCGCAATCCGTACAAACGCTTAGCACGGCCGCAGCTCGGCAGAAAGATCAGAGCAAGGCTTTAAGTCTCTACTATCGCGGCGCGATCTTGAATCGCCTCGGTCGTTATGAGGAAGCGCGAGCCACTCTGGATGAAGCGCTCGCCGAACGAGATGATCTGATACTCGCCCGCCAGGAGAAAGGCGAGTCACTTTGGCAACTCGGTCGGAGGCAGGAAGCTGTTTCTGTTTGGACCGACGCCGTGCAACGCAACCCGCAGTTGGCAATGATCAACAATGAGCTTGCCGGAGCGGCTCTTGCGTCAGGCAAGCCTGAAGAAGCCGATGCGTATCAAAAACAAGCCGACAAATTCACTCCCAATAATGCTCTTTATCATTGGGTGCTCGGCCGGCGGCTTCAGGATCTCGGTATGAGTCGATTAGCCGACAAACATTTCGATCAAGCCGGGCGAGGCGGCTCCGGTGCAATGGCACCTAACGAACAGTGATGCTACAGCGGCGGATGCGGCACAGGCGTCGGGCGAGGCCGCGGGGATGGGGACGGCCGCACTGCCGGGAGGACATTAACTACTCCAGTCATTCCGGCAAAGCAGTGTAAGTGGCAGAAATACTGGAAGGTGCCAGGCTGTGTGAAAGTGAACTCATATACAAAGCCTGTGTCGTTGAGGATTCCGACGTCACAGTTCGTGTTATCAGGCGAACAAAATTGTCCATCGACTTTGCAGGCCGTGCCACTGGTGACACTGTGAGAATTCGACGCCCAAGTCCAGCGCACCGTGTCGCCGACGCCGATGTTTACCGTATCAGGATCAAAAGTGAGTTCATTTCCTGACGGCCCCACAGTCACATCGAAAATCTGACCCCCGCCATCCGGTTTTCCGCTGGAAATCTGGCGTCCGTACTGATCGAGGATACGAATCCCCGCAACCATGCGAAATTCTGTTGTATTGTCAGCACTCGCTGTATCGCCGGCCAGGGCTGGCGACAAAGATACAATTGCCAACATCGACGTTAACCAATAGGTCCGCCGCAAAATTGCGTTTAATCTTTCGGTAATTTTCACAGGTGGTTATTACCTGGTTGGCCGAGGTCGCGGGGTAAACCGAGGCCTTGGTGTTGGATTTGCGCGGACCACTTCGAATTGAGTCATCATCCCGTCGTCTTCATGTTCGACCATGTGACAATGGAGCATGTACATGCCCGTGTGATCCGTGAACTTCAGCTTCACCTCAAGCACCTCACCGGGTGCGAGGTACCAGGTCTCTTTCATCGCCTCGTATGGGAAACACGCCCCGCCATTTCGACTCACGCACTGCTGCGCAACGTCATGGATATGGACCGTATGTGCTTGTCCCGTAGGATTTGTGAACACCCATTTTTCGGTCGTGCCTAGTTGCGGCCTGGCATCGACACGGTCCATATCGAACCTGAGTCCATTGATCGTCCAATGGCCGGCTGTGTGGTCAAAGCTCCAGTTTCGCGTCACTGACGGCTCGCCGATGTCAGGAAGTGGCCGGAGCGTTGCGGGTATCGAGCTGTCATCTGTAACATGCTGAGTGACCCGGAACTCAAGCATTTGCGTGCCGGTCAGCGCGTCCACCAGATAGATGTTTTGTCCCAGTTCACCGGCAAAATTGACAACCACATCGAGACGTTCAGCCGGTCCCATGCGCATGCCAGAGCGCGTCACAGGTGCGGGAAGCAGACCGCTCTCAGTGCCAATCTGGATGAAGGAATCACCATTGCTTAGCTGAAGAAAATACGTTCGGAAATTGGATGCGTTCAGGATGCGAAAGCGGTATTTACGATCGCCAACTTCAAGGTATGGCTGGTAAACGCCGTTGACCAGAAACTTGTCACCAGTTACGCCGTTGGGATTAAACACGTACGGGATCTGATTCTTCGCATCGAATTGCCGGTCAGCGATTGCCAGAGGCAGGTCAAATTCCCCGGAGGGAAGTGTCGAGGGATCGGTGGGATCATCAACAATATACATCCCGGTAAGACCCATCCACACGTTGCGAGCGGTAACATCCATGCGGTGGTCGTGATAAAACTGCATCTTACCTCGCTGATTGTTACCTTCTTCCATCCCCTCGTAGGTATAAGTGCGCGATCCTCCTGTCGGAATAAGCAGAGTGTCCGGTTGGCCGTCGTTATCGGCAGTCGAATGATTGCCGTGATTATGGATGGTCATCTCCCCGGCTGCTGAACTGAGATTATTCGTGAAGGTCACATACGTGCTCTGCCCGGTCGGTCTGCGAATCGTTACGCCGGGATAGGTGCCGCCATAGGTCCACATGTTGGTGCATGGCCCATCGAGGATTTGCACGCATCCTTGGTCGATGCCGATGGCAATGTTCGCGTTTGTATTTACTGGCGGAAAAAGCAATGGATGCGAGAAATCTGCAGGCGCCCGGGATACGATCCGGGTCGCAGGTGTAATTGCCCCGGAGATTTTCGGTCCACCAGCCAAACGTACGGCGATACTGGCGACGGCAACGCCAATCATTATTGCAAGGAAAGCTCTAACTCTCATGTCAGACTACCAGACTTTACAGGGAGTCACTGCGGCCGGGCCACAGGCGTAGGTCGAGCGCGGGGAGTGGGCGTAACCCTCGGACCGGGGAGATATTGAATGGTTAGCACCGGCGGACTGGCACTTTCGCGGGTATCGAAGCGCTTTGCGGTTGCAATGGTCGATTCGTCTGTTAACACCAGCCAGCCGAAGTTGTCGCCTGGGTTGTCTAACCACGATTGCACATCTGCAACCATCTGCATTGAACTCCATGTGTACTGTCCTACAGGGCCTACCGACTGGCTTGCACTGACTGTGGCGGAAAAATCGCCTCCTTCGGTGGTCCAAAAAATCGTATCGAAGAAGCGATGCCTCCATGTAGCGTCGTTCGGGGTAGCCGGCGCTCCGTCTCCCTCCTCTCCGGTCGCCTGGGAAGTTCCTTCACCCCAGTCGGCCAGAAGTTTGTGCAACTCAACGATTCGTGCAGTGCTCAACGGCGTTCTCGACATGTTGAGGCTGAGAGTGACTGCGAGAATGGTCGAGCCGGGCGGAACGCTTCCCGCAATGTCGAATGCGATCACGCCGCGGCGGAGTTCGCTCATCGCCGTCGCGCCGACAAAGAAGTGCAACCCAAGAGCGTTACTTTTATCGCCATCAGCGGGGTCGTACTGATACAGCGTATTGTCCTTACTAGGAGTGATATTGATGATCGTGGCACTTGTGGACCTGACGGCACCAAAGCCAAGTGCGGTGACGAGTATTATTCGCAGTAAAATTTTGGAAGTTATCATCGGGTGTTGACGTAGAGATTAAGCGGTTGAATGCGGTTGCTCAAATACCAGTCCCGGCATAGCCGACAAATAACAACTCGTTACCTCCTAACAAACGCGCCGACCTGACTCAAGGTCTTGGCACTGGAGTTGGACGGGGGCGTGGTAACGGGCTGGATCTTGGTGTCGGTGTGGCATGAGGCGTAGTTGTCGCCGTTGCCGTCGCCGTTGGTGTTTGCGTAGGTGTTGCTGTTGCCGTTGGGGTGGCTGCAGCTGTAGCAGTAGCTGTCGCGGAAGGAGTAACCGTAGCTGTCGGTGTTGGACTTGGCGTGCCTACTGGACCCAAACTCCATCCCCCTGTGGCCGGCCCTCCTGAGCCGCTGCAGAAATACTGATTAAAGCACGTGTCGTCTCTCTGCACTCCGGCAGTGGCGGAGGTATTGCCGTTTGTCACAGTACCGTAGATCACATCGAAACGACTTTGCCCTTCGTACAACCTCAGCTCGAAGTTGGCATTGCCACTCCCCGACCCTGCGTTGTAATAGACTGTTCTCCACTCGATGTTAAATATCCGGTTGGGCGCGCTTCCGGATGTCGAAGTATAGATGCCGCATGGCCCAGGCGTACACGTCCAGGTGCCAGCATCCGTTCTTTGATCATCCCAGTACGGGAAGATGACGTAGTTATGGGTGGT
>DATDFM010000019.1:0-5610 GCA_036522635.1 Candidatus Udaeobacter sp.
CAAATTGGGATTCTTTGCCTGTGCGACAGCCGCAGTGAATACATCAAGACAGCAGATATCCTGCGGGCCTTTGAGCCGGCAAAGTTCGGTGTACATACGGCGCGGATTCTTTTTGGCCAGTTGCTCAACGCTCTGAATTCCCAGAGCACTCAGGTCCCGTAGCATCGCCGGCCCGATCGACACGAGGTCTCTTAATGTTCGATTGCCTGCTTCCATACCAACACCCCTTCTTCATAACCTTAAGTAGTCTAAATTAGACTACTACGAGCTCGACGATCATTGCAAGCATTATTTTTGTTTCTTAAAAATAAGAACTGAAGGCAGATACTTGGGCGAGTCGGGCCGCTGTGGGAAGCTCATGCGAACGAGATGCTCGTGAGGCAACGCCTGGCGGCGATAGATCACACAACCTCCTAAAAGCTCTTTCGCTTTTAGTAGCTGTCCTGAATGTTGGTGACGAAATGATTTATCGCCGTGACTGTTTCATAGGCTTCGCCGTCAGCGTCAGCGCCAGAGTGGCCCAGGCAGTTCCTGCTGTGGAGATGAATTGATCGCGCGCGTAAGGGAACCCTGTTTCCAGATACGGCTGCAACCAGATGGATCGTGTTTTGACATGCCACGACCCGTCACCGGCCTGGGTGCTCAACAGATACTCAACGCCCTTGTGGTAGACAGGGTCGCTGACCAGCATCCCCCCAACCGAGGCCAATGCGAACAGCGCTTCTCCTGTGGCATAGGCGTCGGACTCGAGTGCGGGCATTTGGCTCCAGCCTCCATCGGCTCGCTGCAACGCGGCAACGGATTTCGCCTCGTCACGGATCGCCGTCGCCGAACCGTTGCCCCACGCAAGGCCGAGCAGCCTGAACGCATGATCCTGGTTCGTCACCGGCATTGCCTTCTCGAGCCACGCTACGGCACGGGCGATGGCTTTGTCGCAACTCAGCTTCTCGGTCTCCGGGGCATAGTTCTTAATCGCGCGAATCGCCAGCGCAGCGGTCTGAAACCTTCCAGATGTCATCGGCGGCCGGCGACTCTCCGGGGTGAGCCAGCTGCCTTCGGCGGTTTGCGCCGCCACGATGTAGCGGACCATTGCGTCCGTCACCTGAGTTCGTGGCTCATGGTTCATCGCCGCATCGAATAATTCCCAGCCGAGGCTGTTGGTGGCGATGACGACACCCAAATTGAAGTCCATCACCTGCTCGGCCGTCGCTGACATTGCCGCCGGCAATTGCGGAAAGGTCTTCATAGACGTGAGTCCATAATCGCGGGCTAATCCAACGGCCGCGGACGGTAGATCCTGCGAATGACAGGAGTTACAACCGGCCGTTCGAATGAAGGTGTTGCTTTGTTTTTCGAGGAGCGTCAGAGAGGTCTGAACCCTGTCCGGGATGGAGCGATTGCTAACATCGAAGGGCATAATTTTTATCGCTGCGTTGTTTGCCGGCGAGGCAAGTCTTTCTTCGAGCAGGCGAACCACTTCGGTGTGGCCACGTTTGGCGGCGAGAGCGCTCGCTGACTCGTAATCGCCCGTGAAGCTGGTGTCGGCACCTTTGTCCAATAACAACCGGATGATCCCCGCCGGCATGGTGTCAGAACTGGCGGCAAACATCAGGGGCGAGTAACCGCGAAAGTTGCGGACGTTCACCTCGGCGCCTTTGGCGAGCAACAATTCGACTGAAGACTTAACGCCTGAGGTGGCCGCAAACCCCAGCGCCGTTTCATTCCGTTTCGATCTGACTTTAACGTCCGCTCCTTTCTCGATAAGGAATCGCACGGCGTTCGCATTACCACTGGTACAGGCGGACATCAGGGCGGTTTCACCGGCGCCGTCCCTGTGGTTTACCTCCGCGCCCTTCGCGATCAGCAAGCTCATGGCTTCGACATTGCCACGCGCAGCCGCCATCATCAGCGGAGTTTGTCCGTTCGCGCTGGCCAGGTTGGGATCCGCACCACTGCTAAGCAGCAAACGTATCGTTGCGACGCCGTCACCCAACATTGCTGCCAGAAACAACGGCGTGCGTCCCTGCGCCTGTTTGCTGTTGACATCGGCGCCCTTCGACAGCAGCAGGCGAACCTTCGCTTCATCTGGTATGGCCCAGTGCAAGGGCGTCGAAGCCCGGCGATTTTTGGCGTTGACGTCCGCGCCTTTGCTTACGAGTAGCTCTACATTGGCGAGTGGTCCATAGCCGGCGGCGTGATGCAGCGGAGTTGAACCACCGTCGTCCCTTCCCTGAATCGCTTCGGGACTTGCGGAAATCTGGCGCTCAATCTCACGGCGATTTCCCGCGCGCACCGCAGCGATTAGCGCGGTTACGTTTGGGTCTACTGGTTTACGTGGTAACTCAGTGATGATGTCGGTGCGAAACTCTGCACCCTGATCGATCCACGCGCGCAACAATCCGATTTCATCGTCAGAGAGTGGTCCTGTGGGAGGCATCTGAATGCCGCCGTCGCCATCCACGACGCGGCGGATCAGCTTGCTTGCAGCGCTGTCTCCGACTTTGATGACGGGACCGTAATCACCTCCACGCAGTGAATTCTGCCGGAGGTCGAGCCGCAATCCAGCCTGTTGAACTTCTGGCCCATGGCAGGAATAACATTTCTGTGCGAGCAGCGGCTTAATGTCCTGGAGATAGTCAACTTTCCTGGAAGTGGCTGGAGGTAACTTGGTTTGCGTGTCGCCGGAAGCGCGGTGGGAAACCGTCATGCTTAATGCCAACGCCGCCACAACGGAGGCAAGGACGAGCCGTTTTAAAAGAATGGATGATAGGAAATACATTTTGTTACCTCCCTGTTGGGACATGAGCCGAGGCGTTATAGGTAGGGGGTTGGCCAAGTAGAACTAAGACTCTGCGAATGCGGGCAATCAACTCACTCTTCATGGTTGCCCTGTCTCCAAACTGGCGCTCGCTTCGATCAAAGGTGAAGCTGGCTCCAACTTTTCTGACTCGTCATGGGTGAGAACCTCGATTTCAGAAAGTGCCGGCTCGGGCTTGCGAATGATCCACACCTCGTGCGTCTCAATCGTCGTCACGGTGGTTCTTTTCTTCTCACTCATTAAGGTAATTGCCACCCGCATAGACGCGGATTAGAATGAGCGGCAATTGCGCCGCTCCTCCGTGCCCAGACATTTCAAATTCCCTCAATGGCGGCAGACGGTAGTTGAGGCGCTGCGAGGAAGTCCTAAGAAATGTCCAAGAAAAATCTCTGAAAATTCCAAAGGCTGTATGTCTTCACGTCCGCAACATTTATATGAGTTCGGACCCTTCCGGTTGGACACCGCGGAACAACTTCTGCTGCGTGATGGCAAGCCAGTGCCACTCACACCAAAGGCTTTCGAGATACTTGTTGCACTCGTTGAGCGAAGCGGTCACCTGGTTGAAAAAGAAGAGTTAATGAACGTGGTGTGGGCAGATGCTTTCGTTGAAGAGTCGAACCTCACTAACAATGTGTCGGCTCTTAGAAAGTTACTTGGCCACGGTCAGGGTGGAGAGAACTACATCGAGACTGTTCCCAAGCGGGGTTATCGCTTTACGGCGACCGTTAAAGAACTAACGCCTGAAGCTTTGGTGATCGAGAAGCGCACGCTCACGCGAATCGTTACCGAAGAAAGCGAGGAGCAGTTAAGTGAAAGAGTCTCCCTGCCTGAATCAGCACTAATCACTCACCAGGCTCCCTTATCCATGACGAGTGCGCTTCGGTCGAGTCGATTGCTGTTGGCTGTGACGCTAATCGTAACTGTCGCAGCGACTGCTTTCGTTCTTTACTGGGTCATCTCGCAAAGCAGGGCGCGAAAAAGAGCGATTGCGGCTACGCCCTTCAGCATGATGGACATCTCACGGGTTACCACATCCGGCGAGGTGACGCACTCAGCCATTTCACCCAACGGCAAATACGTCGCTAACGTCGTGAAGCATCTGGATGGCAACAGTCTCTGGCTGAAGCACGTGGGCGTTCCCAGCAATGTCCGTCTCGCCGGGCCTGCTATGACGGAATACATCTCCGTTACATTTACGCCGGATGCGAACTCTATTTATTACATTGCGCTTGATCACGATAAAGGTGTCAGTACTCTTTACTCGGTACCGACACTTGGCGGTCCTTCCACAAAGGTAGCGGACGACATCTACCCTGTTGTTTTCTCACCTGACGGCAAACAGATAGCTTTTTTCAGAATGCACCAGGGCGAGAGTACGCTGGTTGTCGCAGATGTCGATGGGTCTAATCAACGCGTCGTGGCGACGAGGCATAACCCAGAGTTGTTCGAAATGGAATGGAACGCACCGGCGTGGGCGCCCGATGGGAAAACAATTGCCTGCCCTATTAGACTCAGCGATGCACGCGGCTATTTCGAGACAATAATTGCCGTGAACCCAACGGACGGAGCACAGGCCTTGCTCACTTCGGCACGTTGGAGCCTGGTCGGGCAGTCGGTGTGGCTTCCGGATAGCTCAGGCTTACTACTCACGGCCGTCGAAAGTGAGGGATCTCCCATGCAGGTGTGGCATATCAGCTTGCCTGGCGGAGTGGCCACGCGAGTCACTCACGATCTAAATGACTACCACGATCTCAGCCTCACCAGTGAAGGAAACCACCTGGCGGCAGTACAGGTTCAGGCGGTCTCAAACATTTGGGTTGGCTCCGGCTCTAACGGCCACGCCGCCAGACAAATCAGTTCTGAAATCGGATCGCTGGAAGTGCTGGCGTGGACAACTGATGGACGGATAGTTTATCGCTCGAGTGCCGGTGGCAACGGTGCTGACGTCTGGATCATGAATGCGGATGGTTCAAATGCCAAACAACTCACAGTGGGCGCACGTGCCAGTCGAGGGCTGGCTGTTACGCCCAACGGCCGGCACATCGTTTTTGTCTCGGACCGCGCGGGCCAGTTCAACCTTTGGCGGGTGGATACAGATGGCGGCAATCTCAGACAGTTAACAGCCAGGGATGGCGAATTTTATCCCCACTGCTCTGCTGACGGACAGTGGGTTATCTTTCAGAGTGGCTTCATCGATCCGAAGCTATGGAAAGTGCACATCGAGGGCGGCGAACCTTCGCAGTTAACGAGAACACGCGCGACCCGTCCGGCAGTGTCACCCGATGGACAAATGATCGCCTATTCCTATCTCGACCTCGACCTTAAGCCGTCGCGGTGGGGAATCGGAGTCGTTTCGACCGAAGGTGAACGTCTGAATCGTTTCGATTTCCCACCAACCGTGGTTTACCGAGCTGTCCGCTGGTCGCCCGACAGTAAATCAATTGCCTTTGTGAATAGTCCAAACGATCGCTCGGACATCTGGCTTCAGCCGCTCGACGGCAGTGCACCGAAGCAACTAACGAACTTCAAGGCCGAGCAAATCCTCGCATTCGACTGGTCGCCAGATGGACGCTCGCTCGCGTTTGTCAGCAACGTTGAGACGAGCGATGTAGTACTCATCGAGCAAAAACAGTAGCACAGATAGTTAGTGCCGTGGCTTTGCACAAAAAAGCGCAAATCCCCTACACGGAAGCTGTGAAAATAATCAAAAACCTCGGTCCTGGGAGCGCAGGCGTCCCCGCCTGCCCGCGTCACGCGGACCCTGATCAAATGCGTAACTGTCCACTGAGCAA
>DATDFM010000020.1:0-31939 GCA_036522635.1 Candidatus Udaeobacter sp.
TCTTCCAACGGCATCGCGAGATATTCACTGACCCGCTGGGCGGGTGTTTGATTGTAAAATCGCTTTACGCCTTTCTGGGCACGGTCCATCGGCGGAGTGCCACCCGGCGCGAAAAACAAATGCGGAACAACACTACAAATGATTGTGCCATGAAAATTCTTGTCCTTCGACAAATCAGCCAGCACAGGCCAGGCCGTCGAGCCACCCATAGCGAGTTGAATTGGTCGTTTGCCTAGCCCTTTTTGCAATTCATCCAGATCGACATCGAACCAAGCGCGTGAATCGCCGATGACGACAATTGATTCCGGTTCAACAACATGACGTCGCAGGGTCCACAAATCTTCATTGTCATTGAGCGTGGGACCGTAGCCGAGCGAGCGGCAGTATAACTCCCACGCCATCGTCGCAGCGATAACTGTGATCGTGACAACCACAGTAATTCCCCGCCACGGCGCGGGCGGAATCGGCCGCTCAAATTCCAGCGGCGGACCACCGTGAATCTGCTCCTCGCGCGAAGGCATGCGAAAGAACAAGCGCGGCAGCCGAAGCCGTTTTTTAAAACTGGAAATAGATGAACGCATTACTGTTTCCTTGTGTGACGATGATGGCGCATGCCATGGCGGACCAGATCGAGGCGGTGGCCCAGTGCGGCAAACGCATTACTGCCGTTTCAAACGTGTTGTCACGCATTGCCCAATGCATCGCGAGCACTCCGACGGTGACGCCTCCAATTTGTAATAATTCGCGTGTGGAAAGAATTGCATCGCCATGTGCGTGTTGACCGAACATGCCGCCTAGCATCCGGCTTGCGATGGTAAAATCAGACGCACGGAAAAATACCCACGCAATGCAAACGGCTCCGTAAGTAGCGAAACCGGCGAGGACACGGACAGGTAATGTCCCCGCCCATGCTTTGTGTTCAAACAAGATACGAAGCACGCGTTCGATCACCAGATAAGAACCGTGAAGCACCCCCCAGACAACAAAGGTCCAGGCAGCGCCGTGCCAAAGTCCACCGAGGAACATGACGATAACAAGATTAAGCGCCGCTCGGAATGGTCTGACCTGATTGCCACCCAGCGGAATGTAAAGGTAATCGCGAAGAAAAGTGGAAAGCGAAATATGCCACCGCCGCCAAAAATCCGAAAAGCCGATCGCCGCGTAGGGAAAGCGGAAGTTGTCTTTGAGATGAAAACCCAGCGTTAAGGCGGCGCCGATCGCGCAGAGGGAATACCCGGCAAAATCGAAAAAGATTTGCCCTGCAAACGCGAGCACGCCGGCCCACGAGTCAAGCGCAACTAATGGTCCGGGATAACCAAAAACGCGATCCGCGGAACCTGAGAGCAGGGTGTCGGCGAGGACAATTTTCTCAAACAGTCCCATGGTCATCAGCGCTAGGCCCCAGAGGAATTGCCCGTTTTTTAGACGCGGAGGATGGAGAAGCTGCGGAAGAAAGTCCCCAGCGCGCACGATCGGACCGGCCACTAATTGTGGAAAGAAGGAGACCGCCAGAACGAAATCGCGCAGGGATTTCGTCGGTTGCAACACACCACGATAAATATCGAGGGTGTACGAAAGTGAATGGAAAGTGTAAAACGAAATTCCGACCGGAAGCAGAATGTCTAAATGCGGCGGTTGATAGATGATCCCGACTCGCGCCAGCAGCCACTGAAAATTCTCGAGCAGAAAATTCCCGTATTTGAAAAACCCCAGCATGCTCAGATTCATGCAAACGCTCGCCACCAGCCATCGCCGTTTTGAGTGTGGGTTCTTGGCTCTGGCCATTTGGCGCCCGAGCCAGAAATCCATGGCTGTAGTCGAAAACAACAGCGCAGCAAAGGGAGGGTTCCAAGACCCGTAGAAGATGTAACTCGCCACGACGAGCAGATTCTTCCGCGCCGGCCACGAACGAATGCTCCAGTAAACAGTGACGACGACGACGAAGAAAACAACAAAAGTGAGGGAATTAAAAAGCATTACTAAACTGCGATCGGATCACGTTGCTGAGAGCATCACGAATTTTAAGCGAGCCATACCAGGCCAGATGTTTTATAGAGTCCGCGGATATCTAACAAGACCGATTCGCCATTCGTTTCTGGGAATTAGGAGACGCATTGACCATCGACATTGGTAACCAGTAGAAGAGATAAGCATCCCGATGCACGTTGAGCGGGATTCCAGTTGAACAAATTCGCAACCTTTACACTCTATAGCGCATGATTGCGTCGCATTATCGTTTTCCTGCGCTTGTTGGAGTTCTGCTAACCGTTTTCATTGCATCTGTTCAATCCGCGAGTTCCCCTACTCCAACGCCGCCGGGAACAATCGACGAAAAATTGTTCAACGGAATGCGGTGGCGGCAAGTCGGTCCGTTCCGCGGTGGGCGCGCCCTGGCGATCGAAGGTGTCGTCGGGGAGCCGGACACTTATTATTTCGGTGCGGTTGCTGGCGGAGTTTGGAAGACGACCGATGGCGGCGCAACTTGGCTTCCACTTTTCGATAAGGCACCAATTTCTTCTGTCGGCGCGATCGCAGTAGCGCCATCAGATCACAACGTGGTCTATGTCGGAACGGGCGAGGCTGCAATTCGAGGCAACACGACTTATGGCACCGGAGTTTTTAAATCGATCGATGGCGGAAAAACATGGCAGAACGTTGGGCTGAAAGATACGCACCAAATCGGCGCACTCATCGTTGATCCAAGAAATGAGAATGTGGTTCTTGTAGCGGCGCTGGGCCATGCATTTGGTCCCAACCAGGAGCGCGGAATCTTTCGCACATCCGATGGCGGCAAAACCTGGACAAAAGTTTTGTCTAAAGATGAAAACACGGGTGGCATCGACATTGTTTTCGATCCGCATAACCCAAACATCGTGTTCGCGTCGCTTTGGCAGACGCGTCGACAGCCGTGGTTTTTCTCCAGTGGCGGCCCCGGCAGCGGATTGTATCGATCGGAAGACAACGGCGTAACATGGAAACGCCTGGAGGGAAACGGTCTTCCCGAGGGAATTCTCGGCAGGATCGGCATCGCGGTTTCCGGAGCTGATTCCAATCGGGTTTATGCCATCATCGAGGCCAAAGAAGGCGGTCTGTACCGATCCGATGATGCCGGCCAGCATTGGACCCGAGTGAATGACGATGGCCGCTTTCGCCAGCGTGCCTGGTATTTCAGCAAAGTCTACGCGGATCCAAAATCGGCAGACACACTTTACCTGTTAAACACTGGCCTCTTTAAATCGGTTGATGGTGGAAAGACATTTAACCTGATGCCGGGAAGGCACGGGGATCATCATGGGCTATGGATCGATCCAACCAACCCAAACCGAATCGCAAATGTCAGTGATGGCGGCGCAACCATCTCCACCGATGGCGGCAAAAATTGGACCACTCAAAACAACCAGCCAACCGCGCAGTTCTATCACGTAGCCGTAGACAACGCCTTCCCCTATCACATCTACGGCGCGCAACAGGACAATTCGAATGTTTGCATTGCGAGTCGCACCGACTCAGGAGTCATTGGTCGGGAAAATTGGTTTGAAGCTGGTGGTGGTGAATGCGGATTCGTCGTCCCTGATCCACGCGACTGGCACATCATCTATTCGAACAATGAAGGTTTCATTAACCGTTACGACAAAAACAAAGAGGAAGTGCAAGACGTTAGTCCGATGCCACTGGACAACTCCGGCCATGGCGCCGCCGATTTGAAGCATCGTTTTCAATGGGTCTCGCCGCTGATGCTTTCGCCGCACAATCCGGACGTGCTGTACACGGCGGGTGAATCCGTTTTCAAATCGACCGATGACGGACAAAGCTGGACCCAGATCAGCGGCGATCTTACCCGCAACGACAAATCTAAACAGCAACCCAGCGGCGGTCCCCTAACGAACGACATTACTTCGGTCGAATATTACGACACCGTATTCGCGTTGGCCGAGTCGCCAGTGAACCAGGGAACATTGTGGGCCGGCACAGATGACGGACTCGTTCACGTTACAACTGACGACGGCCAGCATTGGTCAAAAGTAACGCCCAAGATGCCCGAATGGAGCACTGTCAGCATCATCGAGCCTTCGCCGCATGACGCCAACGCAGCCTACGTCGCGGTGGATCGCCACAAACTCGACGACTTCAAACCGTACATTTTTAAAACCACAGATCTCGGAAAAAACTGGACCGCGATCACTACTGGAATTCCTGATGGCGCGTACGTGCACGCGGTGCGCGAAGATCCAAAGCGCAAAGGTTTGCTCTATGCAGGAACCGAACTCGGCGCTTTCGTCTCCTTCGACGATGGCGCGCACTGGCAGCCTTTGCAGCTAAATCTTCCGGTAACACCAATACACGATCTGGTTGTCAAAGATGACGATTTGGTCGTTGCCACGCACGGACGTTCGTTTTGGGTGTTGGATAATTTGACGCCGCTTCGACAAGTCAATCCGCAACCGGCGTCGGACGTCGTTCTGTATCAACCGCAGACCGCGTTGCGTTTGCATTATCCGGAGGAATTCGACAAGCGACGGCCCGTCGGTGATAACCCGCCGGCTGGCGCGATGATCGATTACTATTTCAAAACCGCGCCGAAAGAAGAAGTCACACTCGATATTCTCGACAGTTCAGGCAAAGTCGTTAGGCACCTCTCCAGCAAAGAGAAAAAGGAAGCTGAGCAACCGGCCGAATGGCCTGATCGGGTTGAACGAGTGAAAACGATCCCGGCCAAAGAGGGAATGAACCGGTTCGCGTGGGACCTGCGATATGATGATCCAACTCAAATCCCGGGCGCATTCTATTCGAGCACGGGACCAAAAGGTCCACTGGCGTTGCCGGGCGAGTACCAAGTGAAATTAACCGTTGGCGGCAAATCGCAGACTGCTCCGCTTCATTTGGTAATAGACCCACGAAACAAAGGACAGGAAGCCGGATTGCAAAAGCAGTTCGCGTTAGCAACGCAGGTAAGCGAACGCATGTCCGAACTACATCAAGCGGTTAATGAAATCCGTGATTTGCGAACGCAAATCCAGAACTTGCATAAGCGTTTCGGCGACGATCAACGCCTGAAGCCGGCGCTCGCTGTAGCGGACGGTCTCGATCACAAAATGTCCGAAGTCGAACAGAAACTCATTCAAGTGAATATGAAGGGATCGGAAGCGAACCTCGCTTTCCCGAACATGTTGAACGAACGATTCGACACGTTTAGTCACGTCATTGACGCCGGCGACAGGGAACCGACGAAACCGCAGCTCGAGGTGTATCAAATGCTAAGCACCCAACTCGACGACCAGTTACAGAAGTGGGCGCAGCTCAAGCAGGAAGACGTGGCGAAGGTGAGCCAGTTGATTAGGGAAGCGAACTTGCCGGCGCTGATCATCACGGAAAAGAAAACCGGCTAAGGTGGATCGCGTTGTCTTCAAGGCGATGCCAGATAGTGACGGCAACGCGTCAAGATTAATATCGTTTTCGGAGCCGTAACGAATGCGAATCAACGGCGGGCTTCCCAGCTGATCCAACAGTGATGATTGATAAAGCCGTCATTCTTGCCGCGGGCCGCGGCACGCGAATGCGCGAACTTACCGCCGAACTTCCCAAGCCGATGATCGAGGTTCGCGGCAAGCCGGTGTTGCAGCATATCGTGGAAGGGCTGCGCGATGCCGGCATAAGCCATTGTCTTGTTGTCGTTGGCTACCGCGCTGACGCTGTCCGGAATTTCTTCCGCGATGGTTCGGGCTACAACATCGCTATTCAGTACAAAACCCAAACCGTGCAAGACGGAACAGGCCGCGTTGTAGAGCTGGCTCGCGACTTCGTCAGCAATAATCCCTTCATTTTGGCCTACGGGGACATCTTAGTTGAGCCGGCGAATTACAAACACATGGTCGATCTTCCCGATGACGTTGAAGCATTGCTGACGGTCACGTGCGGCGAAGACGTTAGTAAAGGCGGCGCGGTGTTTCTCGATGACGATATGAATCTCGTCGACCTTCGCGAGAAACCTAAACCAGGCGAACCGACAAGTCGCTGGTACAACGCCGGGCTTTACGCGTTCCGGCCGAGCATTTTCGATCTCACCGCGAAGCTAAAACCGTCCCCGCGCGGCGAATACGAATTGACCGACGCAATTCGTGACCTGGCTGAGTCGGGTCGAAAAATCAAAGCCCTCGAACTCGAAGGGGAATGGGCAGACGTTCGCGACCCGGAAACCCTGGAACGACTAAACTCGTGAGATTGCCGACGTTCGCGGCGTGATCAACGTCACCGGGTTTGTTCGGCTGGTTCCGATGGTTCTTCGCCAATTTCTTCCTCAATTTCCCTTTGCCATTCACGAGAGAGCCACGGCCGCAGCACACCATAAAGCAAATACGCCAGGAACAGCACAGCCGGCATCCATTCATAGTTCATCGCGGTGATCACGAGCACTACGCTGATGATTAGAAACCGGGGAATCGATTTCGTGGTCTTCCAGTCGACCGCCTTGAAGCTCGGATATCTGAAGCGACTAAACATCATGAAGGAAAGAAAAATCATCAATGGCGGTAGGACGAATTTCCAGTTTCCTAGATGGCGCTCGCTTTCCGCGAGCCACAACATGAAGAGTGTTAACGAGGCGATCAGGCCGGCAGCCGCGGGGATGGGAAAACCCTTGAATTCTTTCTCCGCTCCGGCGTGGTTCGCAGCAACAACGTTAAATCGCGCAAGCCTGAGGGCGCCGCACGCCAGATAAATAAAGGCAACTACCCAGCCGGTACGAGGGAACTCCTGTAGTACGATTCGATATACCAGGAGCGCAGGGGCAACACCAAAGGAAACAATGTCCGCCAGCGAGTCGAATTCGCGGCCAAACGCATTGTCGTGGCCGCCCAGGCGCGCCAGCCGTCCGTCCAGAAAGTCGAAGACGAACGCGCCGAGGATGAACCAAATCGCCAAATGAAAAAGATCGCTGGCCACGTCAGGAACTGAAACCTGGAGCAATGCTCCCTGCAGAATTTTCAACGCTGCTGCGAACCCGCAAAAGAGATTGCCGGCCGTCATAAGGTTCGGCAAAAGATAGATTTTAGGAGGTTGCTCGTTCATTCGTTAGGCAGTCGCGCAATCGGGGTCGCTCCACCCGCCACATGATCGCCTACCTTGACGAGAACAGTGGCGGAAAGAGGCAAATATACTTCCGTTCGCGAACCGAAGCGAATCATCCCGAAGCGTTCCCCTTTCTTGAGTTCGTCGCCGATGTTGGCCCACGCTACGATACGTCGCGCGATCGCGCCGGTGATTTGCCGCACAACAATCGTGACGCGCGGGTTCTCAAAGGCCCACGTCATCGATTCGTTTTTCTCCGAACAATCGGGACGTCGCGCGTCGAGAAAAAGTCCGGTGCGATGCTGCCGGTAAATGACGCGTCCATCAATCGGCGCACGATTCGTATGCACGTCGAGGATCGACAGGAAGATTCCGACGCGACGCGTTTTGCTTTTCAGAACCTCGTTTTCATCCAGCTCGACAATGTCCATCACTGTGCCATCTGCGGCGGCGACGATTAGGTTTGAATCGGCGGGCAGTTTTCGGTCTGGATCGCGGAAAAATGCGACGGTGCACAAAAAGAGCAGCACAAAGAACCAGAATGCCCATGCTGATATCAATCCGAAAAGGATCGCCAGCAGCGCAAAAAAACCTAAGATCCAACGTGCTTCCCACAGGGCTTGGAGGCGCATAAAAAGAGCCTATTTTCGGAGCCCGAAAACGGCTGGTCAAGACAGGAGAATATTTTGATCGGCGGTTGGAGCCCGAACCACAATATAGTGGGCCCGGCGCCTCCGGCACATTCAATCAGTAGTGCAGACATCCTGCTCCAGCGCAGCAGATTATTTGTTGTTTCGGTGCCTTTTTCAGCTATCCTCTTTGTTCGGGGTTTCTAGCCCCACTTTTATGGCGCAACTTCAAGAGGAAATTCCGGTCGAAAAACTCGCTACCGGGATCGCCTCAACTCAAAAATACGACGCGGCGCAGATCGACAAACTTGAAGGTCTGGAAGCAGTCCGGAAACGGCCGGGAATGTTTATCGGTGACCCGGACGAACGCGGATTGCATCACCTGGTTTACGAGGTTCTCGACAATTCCATCGACGAACATCTGGCGGGCTTTTGCACAAAGATCGAAGTGGTCATCCACGTCGATGGATCGATCTCAGTGCGCGACAATGGCCGGGGTATTCCGGTCGATATCCATCCGAAGTGGAAGATGCCGGCCATCGAACTGGTGCTGACGAATCTGCATGCCGGCGGAAAATTCGGACAAGGCGCATACAAATATTCCGGTGGATTGCACGGCGTCGGCGCGAAGTGTACGAACGCGCTTTCGGAATGGTTCAAGGCCGAGGTCACGCGCGACGGCAAGGTCTATCACATGGCTTTCGCCAAAGGCAAAACGACCGACAAACTTACGGTAATTGGCGAGGTCAAAAATAAGAAGACCACCGGCACACTCATTACGTTCTTACCTGACCCAACGATTTTCACGCTCACCTCCGAGTTCAAGTTCGAACGATTAGCTACGCGCTTGCGCGAATTAGCGTTTCTGAATCCCGGTCTGGAGATCACGCTCGCCGATGAACGCGTCGATCCGGCAAAGAAGGAGCGATTCTATTACAAGAACGGAATCGAAGAGTTCGTCAGGCAACTGGGCGAGAACAAACAGGTCCTGCATCCGAAGCCGATCGTGATCTCGCGGCAACGCGACGAAGTTTTCGTCGATGTCGTACTCCAATATAACGATAGCTATAACGATCAGATTTTGCCGTTCGCGAATTCTATTCCGAATCCCGACGGAGGAACACATCTCACCGGGTTTCGCACTGCGCTGACAAGAGCAATTAATCAATACTCAAAACAGAATAATCTTGTTAAAGAGAAGGATCCGTCCCTTTCCGGAGACGACGTGCGCGAAGGTTTGACCGCCGTACTCAGCGTTAAACTGCCGAATCCGCGCTTTGAATCGCAGACCAAGGTAAAGCTCGTTAACACAGAGATCGACGGCATCGTGAACTCAGCCGTGTACGACGGGTTGATGACTCATTTCGACAAAAACCCTCCGATCGCGAAACGCATTTTCGACAAGGTCCTTACGGCCGCGCGAGCACGCGAGGCGGCCCGAAAGGCCAGAGAAACAATTCGTAAAGGAGCGCTGACCGGCGGCGGTTTGCCCGGAAAATTGGCTGACTGTTCTGAACGCGATCCGGATTTGACCGAGCTCTATATTGTCGAGGGCGATTCAGCTGGCGGTTCGGCTAAACAAGGGCGCGACCGGCGCTATCAGGCAATTCTTCCCATCCGCGGCAAACTCATCAATGTTGAGAAGGCGCGCGAAGACCAGTTTCTCAAGAACACCGAAATCCAGGCCATGATCACTGCGATCGGCACCGGAATCGGTAAACCCAAAGAAGAGGGCAACGGCAAAGATGAAGCCGTCTTCGACATGACACGGCTCCGTTACGGCCGCATCATCATCATGACGGATGCCGATGTGGATGGATCGCACATCCGCACTTTGCTACTGACGTTTTTCTTCCGACAGATGACCGAGCTGGTCCGCTCAGGAAAAATTTATATCGCGCAACCGCCGCTTTATCAGATCAAAAGAAAGAAGCGTGAGGAATACGTCGAAGACGACGCCCGCCTGAATAAAATTCTCATTTCACTCGGCGCAGAGGACGTACGGCTGAAGAATCTGGCCGACAACAAAGAATTCACTGCGGTGCAATTGAAGGACATTCTCGAATCGCTCGAGAAACTCGCAAAATTAAGCGAAGCAGTCCGGCGTCACGGCGGCGATTTCGAGACGTACCTCGCTGAGCGCAATTCCAAGTCAGCCAAGCTCCCAAATTATTTAGTGAAGGTGCGCGATGGGAATGAGGAAAGCGTCCATTATTTTCATGACGAGAAAGCGGTTCGGAAATTTCATCAGGAAAATCTCGATCTCAATTTGTTCGACACCCAAATCGGGCAGGAGTTGCTCCCGTTAGGCGAAGCACCGGCGCGAACAGATGGAACCCGCAGACGCGGCAGGTTGGTCGAGTTACACGAATCTGCTGCGATCGAAAAGATCATCGCCGAACTGGCCCGCAAAGGTTTGAAAGTCGACCATTACGCAGCCAGCGATCGGCCCATCTTCGAGTTAATCGAGGGCGAAGGGGAGAAATCGAGTTCACACCCGCTGTTTTCCATTCCTGAGATTTTGCAAAAGATTTTAGAGATCGGGCGTCGCGGCGTGCAGATCAAACGTTTCAAGGGTCTCGGCGAGATGAATGCCAAGGAGTTGTTTGAGACCACAATGAATCCCGAAAAACGCAAGCTGCTGAAGGTCGACCTGAACGAGGACAACGCGGTCGACGCCGATAAGATGTTCACGATTCTCATGGGCGATGTCGTCGAGCCTCGCCGGCAATTCATCGAAGATAACGCGTTAAATGTGCGGAATCTCGACGTGTAGACGAGATGGGAGGTTTGTTTCATAAGCTGCGTCATCCGCGGCGCTGTTACGTGGTTTGCACGATTCCCCGCTCGGGGAGCAACCTGCTTACGGATGGATTGCGCGACACTCGCCGAGCAGGCGTACCTAAACAATTTTTTCTGCCGAAAGCTGAATCTCGTTATGCCGCCGAGCTCGGGATCGATTCAGTTGCAGACTACGCGGCGTACGTCTGCGGTATCGTAAACACAAAAATAACACGCAACGAGGTGTTCGGTTTCAAACTGATGAGCTGGTACCTGGAAGATTTTCTCTCCCGCCTGCGAATGGCACACGGTTTTGAAAATTCCAGCGATCTGGAGTTGTTGCGCAGCGTTTTTCCACGTCTTCGCTTTGTCCGGATCAGGCGGCGTCATAAATTACGCCAGGCACTCTCCACGGCTCGCGCACTTCAGACAGGACTTTGGAAAGTCCAGGAGGGCAAAACCACTTTGCGCGAACCGGAGTTTGATCCCGATCTCATCGAACAGTCACTGCACGAAGCGGAGCGCCAGGACAGACTCTGGGACGATTTCTTCGTACGGATCGGCATTAAGTCCTTTGAAGTAGAGTATGAAAAACTCTGTCTGGATTATGAAAGCACGATTCGCGCGGTCCTGGACTTTCTTACAATCAAACTGCCCGCTGGCGCGCGTGTCGGTCCACCTGCGACGACGCGGCAAGCGGACGAGATTTCACGCGTGTGGGAAGAACGTTTCATAGCCGAACGCCCTTCTGCATATTCACCAGTTCCCGGGTAAACAAGTCATGTTGAATCCAAACGAAAAAATAGAACCCATAAATGTAGCCGACGAAGTATCGCGATCATTTCTCGATTACTCGATGTCGGTCATTATTTCTCGCGCATTGCCGGATGCGCGTGACGGACTCAAGCCATCGCAGCGGAGAATCCTGTATGCGATGCACGATTTGTCGCTCTTCCCGGGCCGTCAACATCGTAAATGCGCAAAGATCTGCGGCGACACCAGCGGTAACTATCACCCGCACGGTGAAGCGGTGATTTACCCCACCTTGGTCCACATGGCGCAAGCCTGGGCGATGCGCGAACCGCTGGTCGATGGCCAGGGGAATTTCGGATCTGTCGAAGGCGATCCGCCAGCGGCCATGCGCTACACCGAGGCGCGCATGACGCATCTGGGTGCTGCGCTGATGACCGACATGGACAAGGACACTGTGGATTTCGTTGCGAACTATGACGAGACACGCACCGAACCAACGGTTTTCCCCGCAGCATTTCCAAACCTGCTCGTCAATGGCGCAACCGGGATTGCTGTTGGAATGGCCACGAATATTCCGCCGCACAATCTAAGCGAAATCATCGATGGCATCTGCGCACAAATCGACAATCCCGATATCACGCTCGACGACTTGATGCAGCATGTGAAGGGACCTGATTTCCCTACCGGCTGCATGATCTGCGGCGTCAATGGGATCCGGCAGTATTTGGAAACTGGTCGCGGCAGCGTCAAAGTACGCGGCAAAGTGGGCGTGGAAGAACTCAAGGGTGGTCGCGAACAAATTGTGATCACGCAGATTCCATACGGCGTAAACCGCGCCACGCTGGTTGAACGCATTGCGCAATTGGTGAACGAAAAGGTTCTCACCGACATCAGCTATGTCGGCGATCAATCGGACGAGAACACGCGCGTGGTCATTGAGCTCAAACGCGACGCAAACCCGAAAGTGATCATTGCCAATCTCTACAAGCACACCGCACTGGAGAGTTCGTTTGCTGCAACCATGTTGGCGATTGACCATGGTCGTCCGAAATTGCTGCCGTTGAAGGACGCTAACGCGGCCTACATCGATCATCGCCGCGAAGTGATCCTGCGCCGGACCCGTTACGAACTGCGCAAAGCCGAAGAGCGTGCCGAGACGTTGGAAGGCTATCTCATCGCGCTCGCTAATCTCGACGAATTCCTACGCATTATTCGCGGATCAGCTAATCGCGACGAAGCGCGCGTGAAACTGCTCGCATTCGATTTTACGAAACGGCAGGTCGAACAACTCGGCATTTTGATTCGGAATCCTGCGCGCCTCACCGATGGCCGGTATGCATTCAGCGAACAACAGGCGGACGAAATCCTGAACCTGCGTCTGTATCAACTGACCGCGCTTGAACGCGAGAAAATCGTCAAAGAATACAAAGATCTCGTCGAGACCATCAACGATTTGCGCGACATCCTCGCGAAAGAACAGCGCGTGTTCACAATCATCAAAAAGGAACTACGCGAAATCCACGACAAATACGGCTCCCCTCGTCTGACAGAAATCGCTCCGGACCAAGCCGAAATTAATGTTGAAGATCTTATTGCTAATGAGGGTTGCATCATCAGCATCACTCATGCTGGGTTTATCAAGCGCACGGCCGTGAGCGCATTTCGCGCCCAGCGGCGCGGCGGCAAAGGCGTCATTGGTATGCAAACGCGCGAAGGCGCGACTGAAGAGGAAGAAGGCGATTTCGTCGAGCACCTCTTTGCCGCCACCACACACGACTATTTGATGTTTTTTACGGCCACGGGACGCGCTTACGTGGAAAAGGTTTATGAAATCCCCGAGATGGGACGCGCATCGAAGGGTCGTTCGATCGCCAACATTCTTGAGCTTAAGCCCGACGAAAAGATCGCAGCCACGATTCGCGTGCAATCCAAGAGATCGGGCACTGGACCGAATGCTGTCGATCAAACATGGGACGAAAACCTCCACATCGTGTTCGCGACACAATCCGGCATCGTTAAAAAATCGAATTTATCGGATTACGCGAATGTCCGGCGCGGCGGCATCATCGCCATTCAAATTGAAGACGGTGATCGGTTGATCGACGCGAAACTAACGAACGGGAACAACGAGATCGTGTTCATTACCGCGAAAGGAATGAGTCTACGTTTCCATGAAGAACAATTGCGCGATCAAGGCCGCAACACCGTTGGCGTTTGGGGAATTCGCCCGCAGAAAAGCGACCATGTTGTGGCAATTGCCATTGTTGATGCGGACGCCATGCTCCTCGTAGCCGGAGAGAACGGAATCGGCAAGCGCACGCCGTTCGACGAATACCGGCGTCAGTCGCGCGGAGGCAAAGGCATCATCACCATGAAAGCTGGGGAGAAGACCGGTGACGTCGTTGGCGCACTAACGGTGCGTGAATCCGATGAGATCATGTTGATCACCAACAAAGGCCAGCTCGTGCGGACTCGCGTGAGAGAGATTCGAGTAGTTGGACGAAACACAATGGGCGTAAAGCTGATGGATCTTCGTAACGGCGAGACGCTTCAGGCGATCGCTCCCGTAGTAAGTCAGGCTGAGGAAGAGCAAGCCCAAACCACGGAAGTGCCCGCGCAAAAATCCTGAGCCGGTCAAATTGCAGCCACCCGTCCGCGCGTGGGACAAATCAGTCCGGGTGTACAAACCCGTGGCTGACTCGATTTCGTACTATTTTTCAAATGCGAGGACGCGGCACCGGCTCTGCCGGGGACGCCCAACAAGCGGCTTTGGCAATTAGTAGCCGCCGCTCATGTGCGTCGTTGTAGTAGTCGTCTGTGCGGGCGGTGGTGGCGCCGCGGTGACCGTAGTCTGACGTGTTGTTGTGGTGGTGCTCTCCGGCGTGCTCCCGCACGAAATTAGGGTCAGGGCTACAACCGCGACGGCACCGCTCATTAGCATTGCTTTTTTCATAACGTAAATGGTCTGTTTACAAACCAGTTCGTCACAAGTCGCGTCCGCAGATGTATTAGGACGTCAAATTCTTGTTTAAAACATCGAATTGAATGAGCTCAAGAAGCGCGGTGTCGCCCCTTTGATTGATAAAAAATGCAAGCTGATGGAAGAAGGGATTAAAGGGTTGCGCGAATTGATTTGATGACGCTAGTCGAGCTTGATCTTTGTTCGCTGCTTCTTTAGCTCCCCTCGCCTGCGTTTCGATTCCAGGATTTTCTTCTTCAGGGCAACTGGTCTCGGCGATTTTCTGCGGCGCTCTTTTTCACGCCTAGCGATTTCAGCTTTGCGCTGTGCTTCGCGAGCGCTCTCGATTGCATCGAGCAAACGTTCTCGCGCGAGCTTTCGGTTTATCGCTTGGGAACGCGAATCCTGGACAGTGACGCTGATGCCAGTCGGGAGATGTCGCAGGGTCACTGCTGTGGACACCTTGTTGACATTCTGACCTCCAGGCCCGCTGGACCGTGCAAACGTTTGCTCCAGGTCGGCCTCACTAATTTCAAGGCCTCGCATTCGAGCGCCTAACGGGTCTTGGGACATACTTGGTCGTTCCTTTTCTCCGTCGAGCTCTTGATCAATTTTTAACGTTCTTCGAGCAAACTGCCGATGGCCGGACTCGAACCGGCACGGGCCTTTTAGGCCCAACGGATTTTAAGTCCGTTGCGTCTACCATTCCGCCACATCGGCTTTTCGGCGTGGCATTCTAAGCTCCTTCTAACTGCGTGAAAATGGATTTCACGGTGAAAGGCACACTTCGAGGCAGCCGGAAAGAGTGCTTGTCTTAGGTTTCGAAATTCTCTAAAAGAACGCCAATTGGCAGGCAGTCTACAGCGTGCCAGAAAGACAACATCGAAAATCTCCCCATGGCGCAGAAGCGCAAATCTTCAAAGAAAAAGCCAGCCCGCAAGCGGCCGCAGCAACAAAAACCAGCCAGGAAGAAGATCCAGCCGGTGGAGGAAATTCTCTTCCGCGTCGAAGGAAAGATGTCCACATTTGGCGGTCCAAAAGATACGGGGATGTCGGCAGACGAAGGGCTTGCGCTGTTTACACAGGCCGATCTCCAAAACCCGAGATACTCGTACTTATTTCTACCAACACCGCCAGGGACAACCGGACTTGGGCGGAGGCTCAATCCGGACAAATATTATTTTGCCTGCCGCTGGAATTACAACGACACGCCAAGGGAATTTTTGAAGCGTGCGCTGGCGCGCGTCGAGAACCCTTCGAATGGTCGGACGGCGGATGCGCGACCAGTTGACTGGGGTCCGAATATTGCGACGGGGCGCGTAGCGGATTTGTCTCCCGGATTGGCGGCAGTGCTTGGCTTAGAGACGGATGATGTCGTTCGGATAACGATTTCGGCACTCCGGGCGACACCGGTGAAACCTGCAAAGCCCATTAAGCGCGCTGGTCGGATCAGTCAACCTGTGCTGCCTGCAAAACCTGTGATTAAACAGTTCATCCGGAGCCCGAACTGTTCTTCCCGCCAGGTGGGAGCAAAGATCGACAAGATTGTTTTACATTGCACTGAAGGATCGCTGGCTAGTGCACTGGCGGAGTTTCAGCGAAACGACTCGCGAAAAGTTTCTGCGCATTACGTCATTGATCGCAACGGCGACATCTACCAGATGGTGAACGACTGCGATTGCGCGAATCACTGTATGGGCGCTAACCATGGTTCGATCGGCATCGAACACGTCGGCAGCGAAACCGACTCTCTTGCTCCTCCACAGGCCACTGCTTCCGCGGGATTGATCCGCTGGTTGCTCCAGGAACACCAGATTCCACGCACAAATATTTTCGGTCACGATTTCACGCCAGGCTACTGCCGACCGGGAGGGACCAGTTGTCCGGATAAGCTTTTCGGCTCTGTGCATTCGCAAGCGACAATTACCGCCTGGGTCGCGGCTAACGTGTGAACTAACTAGCTGACGAATCTGCGGTTGCGCGCACAGCTGTCGCTCTTATGGCAACCGCGCTGCTTGATTTTGCTTGATTGTCGGACCTAAAACCATCTGAAATCAGGCG
Source organism: Candidatus Udaeobacter sp. (assembly GCA_036522635.1). Classification (GTDB taxonomy): domain Bacteria; phylum Verrucomicrobiota; class Verrucomicrobiia; order Chthoniobacterales; family UBA10450; genus Udaeobacter. The sequence goes on from DATDFM010000020.1 coordinate 16,249, forward strand.
AATTACACGGCGCCTGCAACTTTATGCCGACCGACGACGATAAATCGGAAGTAGACAGCCAATTTAGGGTTGCGTTGGCTAAAACAGTCACCACTTGGGCTCTGGTCGCCATTCTTGGTATAGTCACGGTTATCATCATCGTTGCCGGCGTAAACGCGATTCGCGTACCCGACAAAGAGCAGAGGGACCAATTCTTCGATATCGCAAAATATGTACTCGGTGTACTTCTGCCAGTAATTGGAGCTTGGGTCGGCACCGTTCTCGCTTTCTATTTTGGGCAGGTAAACTTCGAGGCGGCTTCGAAAAGCGCTGCTAATCTCGTGCGTCAGCTCTCACCCCGCGAGAAGCTCCAAGCGGAAGCTGCCGGCAAAGCGATGATGAAGATCAATGAGGTCACTGCGTTCACCATTCCACCGGACAAAACTGAGGCAGATATTACGATAAGAGAACTCATCGATAATGGTTTTGAAAAGGACAAGTCTCATCCCCGACAACGGCTTCCCGTTTTGGATAAGGATGGCAGAGGCAAATATGTGCTTCACCGAAGCACAATTGATGCGTTCATAGCACCTAAAAAACATCCTCCAGACGTAGACGAGTCAACTTTGTCACTCAAAGATTTGCTAGAAGACTCGAAGGTAAAAGACTACATCATCAATAGCTTTTTGCCGCTCGGTCCGACCGCAACGCTGGCGGATGCCAAGGATCTTCTGGATAACAATCCGCAATGTCTTGATATTCTTGTTACGCAAGAGGGAACCAAGAATGGGGTTGTCGCCGGTTGGATCACCAACGTTATGGTGTTAAACGCGGCAACTATTTAGAGGCCTGGAACGCTCTCGAGCAGCAGTTAAACTCGCTCTCTGGTCAATTAGCCTTCCTGAATGAGCGGCTCTGATGCGGACGCTTTTCGGAAAATCATCCACACGCCCACAAGGACGAACGCAGCGCCTAACAAAGACGATGGCGGAAATGTTTCGCCGCCTAACAACCAACCGAGCATGACTGCTCCGGGTGGAGTGATGAGCGAGATACTTTGCAACTGCGCCACCGTCAGGCGCGGCAGCAGCCAGTAGAGGAGCAGGAACGTCAGGGCTGACCCGAACACAGCCAGATACATCAGGCAAAACACGGAAGAGAGGGTCCAGTGAAAGCGCACGGGGTTTCCATCGACAGCGAACCCAAGCAGTAACAAAGGCGCCGTTCCGAAAATCATTTGCCACGCAGCCAACATTGCCGGCGCAAGCTGCATGGACCGCGCTTTCACGAGCACGTTCGCGTAGGCTGCGCTCGCAGCACCAAAAACAACCGCTACACCTCCCCAAAAAGCGAGCGGGCCATTAAAACCCAGCAGCCGTGCGCAGATCACAGTCACCCCGCCAAGTGCAATGATTGCTCCGGCAAGCTTTGGCAAACGCAGCGGTTCATCAGGCAGCATCCAGTGCGCGAACATTATCCCGAAAATTGGAATGGTTGCCTGCAACACCGCAGCGAGACCTGATGAAACGTGGAGTTCCGCCCAAAACAGGAGCGTGTAATTCACAGCGAACATGAGAATTCCCGTGACAGCCAGAACGATATAATCGTTGCGTGCTCGTGGAAGCAGATGCGTCCGGCCCAGCGAGACAGCTAACAGCACTATGATTGCAATGAGAAAACGAATTGCCACGAATGAAATTGGCGGGAGATCGCGTAAGCCGACTTTAATAGCAAGCCAGGTGGAGCTCCAGACGACACAAAGGGTCAGCCACGCCAGTGGCACACCCCACCCTGCTTTTGGTCGCCATCTTTTCTGCCATGATGCGCTTGCCGCTTTCACACGCGCGCGAGCATCGCGCGTTGCCGGCGGATCGTAAAGTGAGGTCGCTGCGGTAACTATTCACTAATTGACAGTCGCTGAGCCTCAAGGGAGGGTGCACACGATGAGAAAACTTCTTCCGCTCCTGCTCTGCCTATCACTCAGTATTTTTACTGTGGCGCGTGCGATGAAGCGGACAAATACCCTCGCTCCTGACAACGAGAGTAGTCGGAAGGCACCAATGAAACAATCGGCGGACGTGAAACCGCTGATTAAGCATCCAAACACCGAGGAGGAACCTGGCTCCAGTGATAACGAGAACCCGCAGGACGCATCGGGTGACGACGGCGAAGATGTCAACGATAATGATGCCGGTGATGCCGGTGATGCCGCAGCCGATGAAGACACCGGAGATGATAACGGAGCGGATGACGACGCAGGCGATGACGGCGGCGACAATGGGGGCCAGTAGTCAAACGCTTTTTGAATTCCCCAGCGGAACAACTTTTCGTCAGCATCTTGCCACCGCAGAGCCATTACAGTATTTCCAAGCGCATCCGGTTTGTGGCGCGTTCGTCTAGTGGTTAGGACACAGCCCTCTCAAGGCTGGTACACGGGTTCGACTCCCGTACGCGCTGCCAACTTCTGAACTAGGAAAATCGGCGATTTTAAATAGTATGCGACAGCTCTCCGTCATACTGGCTGCAGTAACGATAGCCACCTTTCAAACGTCCGCTGCCAGCCTCGAATGGCTTCTGGATGTCGCAAAGAGTGACGAGATTGCACGTAGCCAGGCCCAATTCCTGGTTTGGGATGGTGTCACGCATCCGGTCTCCGCGAGGTTCGAAAAGGTAAACCTCATAGACAAAGATTGGCCGTTTTATCTCTTCCATGTGGTGATCACCGGTCCGGGCATCGCACTACAGCGAGATCGAAGCTCATACCTGGTATGCTTTAGGCTAAACGAGGAGACTACAGAATTTCGCATCGTCACAGTGATTCAATACTCTTCGGATCCCCCGACAGAAAACGAGATAACAATAGACAAGCGCCTTAATGGATGGCCTGTTTCACCGCCTTGGAAACCAGCCGATGATCTACCGCACAAAATCAATGGTTCCGGTTTAAGCATCGTGTTGGACAAGTGTCGTGCAGCATCAGAATGACAATCGTCATTCTGCCTGCCAATGACGTTGGTCCACTTCAAGGTCACCACTGGCGTTTACTCGCATTAGTGCCTGGTATTAAAAACGGTTACAGACGATAAAGAAACATTACGCCTGTTAATTAATAACAACCCCTGGAAGTAAATTGTTAGGAAAAGAGCCGGGATCGGAAGTGCCCCTACCTAGCCGCTTTCGTACTCTGCCAGAAGTCGTCCTGTTTTGCGTCCACCTTCGTCGGCATACGGTCGGTTGACGTGCGATGGGCGTTAATGGGCTGTAATGAAACGATCCTGAACGTCCTTCGGAAGCTCAACGAAATAGATCATATAAATTCCCGTTTTAGTTCTAAGCATGAGATCCCGTCCGCTTCCACCCGACTGATCGTAGCGTTCTTGTATACCTCGCCGTTAATCATTTTAAAGTCCTCAGCCAGCGCCAGGGAGACCATTAGCAGTGAAACGAGCCTTGGGGCTTGCCCGACGTAAAAGCGTTTTTGATTGCTAAACCAGGAATCAGGCTTTTAGGATGGCTACGCGATTGACTGCATCGGTTAGCCGTGCGGTTTACCTGAGACGAAACGAATTAAGGAGGTCCTAATGGCAATCAAAATTGCACAGATCCAAAATCTCCAGCAAGTGGATGTGATGGTCGCTGGTCCGGATGACGCGAATCACCTGTTCATCCTCGATGGACAATTTAACACAAGCCTGACTGTAGGATCCCAAGGCAGTAATCTCGCTGTTGCAAAAGAAACCTTCAGTGTATTGGTCGGGCCAAAACTCACTAACAGACAGTTTGTTCGAGCAATTGCCACAGCTTCGATTGTAAGGCCTCAAATCATCAATACCGCGGCGGCGGGATTCGCAGCAACCTGGGACATCATAGATGTTGATGCCGATTGGGACGATGAGTCGGGTCAGGTTGAATTAAGGATCGAGGCGCAAGTGACCTGTTCGGGTTCGAACGCGAGTGCAAGCATCAACGGCTTTGCTTTTCATGTGAGCATTCTATCGGCGCTCCCTGCGGGCTAATACCTGATTTTCATTACGGTAACACTCCGGCACGAATGCGGACCGTCACGGAGTTCTGCGGCCAAACAAGAGTTTCACGCATTTTTAAGCGGTTCAGGCGCAACCTACTGGATAAAATTGGGTTCAATGTCTAAAATATCCGGTATGAAATCAAAACAACGCTTCGCGAAAATTGTTTCACTAATATTAGTTTTCGGGTTCGCCATGTTCATTGGCACTCTTGCGCAAGGAGGTGCTTACCTCCGGTCCAATCATTTCGCGCCTGGTCGCCTCACCATCGAGAGATCGCCTAATTTCGGTTGGAATTTGGGTTACCATCTTCAGATCGATGGCAGGCCTGTGGGCAGCGTCGCACAGGGTCACACCTACAGCGTATGGTTGCCACCCGGGCCGCACGTGTTGACGGTCCTGAGGGTCCCTTCCATGGGCGGCTTGATCGAGCCAACTTCGACGACGGTAAACATCCAGCCCGGCGCGGAACATCTCTACCAGGCCGTGTGGGATTCAAACCTAGTCTACCTGCACCCAGCCGGTGTTTGGTTAACACCCGGCGCTTATTGGCAAAACAGAGGGAATGGCGTTCCCTAACCAGTAAGTCAGAGCCTTTTATTGATCGTTTAAGGTCGTTCCCGGGTAGATGATCGCGCGCTGCTAATCGCGAAGGTTTCCAATGCGTTTTGTTTCATTTAGCAGCGTGCTCGCTGTCTGTTTTTGCCTCTTGGCGAACGGATGCTCGAAAGGAATCACTCGGGCGACAGCGGCGACTGTGTTTTACGTAACGGGCGACGTTGTCTTCGGCGATGCCGAAACAAATCATCTCCAACCGGTCACACCTAAGAGCAAAATTCAAGCGGGCGACACGGTACGCACTTCAGATGGCGCCTCGATCTATCTTGCGTTAATGCCGGGCGCGTTCGTCCAGGTACCCGGAAATTCTGAGATAAAAATCGTGGATCTAAGACTAACGAAGGACGGGAACGAAACCGCTGGAGGCGTGCTTGATCGACGCGCATTGATACGATTGAACCGTGGAAAAATTGTCAGTTTGTTCAGCCACAGCGATAGAAGCGAATCGGAGTTTGGCGTCACGACTGACCAGGTAACGCTGAGCCCCCATTCCGATTGTCTGTTTTCCGTTTGGACCGATGGCGCAACCAGCAGAGTTACGTGCGGCCGAGGCGAAATCAGTACGCCTGCCGACGCGCAGCCGCCGATGAAAATACTTGCCGGGTATTTCTCTCAATGGCCCACTGCGTCCAAGGAGCCGATGGTTGCAATTACAGACGCAGCCGCGCAGATGGACGTCAAAACGGCGCTCGACGTTGAATTGGAACTGCTGGACCAAGCGGCCGGTTGGCAAAACCGCCGCGTATTCTAATAAATCTTCTCCGCAGCTCTGATCGGTCATAGCTGCAACCTCGGGGCGTCGGATTTCGAGTGCGGCCAGGATGCAGAAGACAAACCGGCAACACCGATGTTGCCTCCCGAAATCGTTTGCAGTCGTGCGCGGAATTTTGGATGATCGCTGCACATGACGCAGCCAGCTCTCGAGTTTGTGATCGCAGCGCTGGAAAGAATTCGAGAAACAGGAAATCGGGCACCACGTGCATCGAGGATTGTGCTGTCCCGATTGCAAGATGCTCCGGCCTTTTCGCTGAGGGCAGCGCACACTACACATGATGCTGTAGTGTCCGGTGTCACCGGCGCAGATCCAAGCGCACCAGACAAAGCAGATTTACTGGCCGCAGTTCGGGAACGCGTTTGCGCGTGTACGAAATGTGCACATCTCGTCTCCTCACGAACGCAAACAGTGTTCGGTGTCGGAAACCCAGACGCCGATTTGATGTTCATCGGTGAAGCGCCAGGTGCGGATGAGGATCGACAAGGTGAACCGTTCGTTGGACGCGCCGGCCAATTGCTTACGAAAATCCTGAAGGCGATGAACTTCGCACGCGAGGACGTTTACATTGCGAATATCCTGAAGTGCCGCCCGGACATGCCGGCCAGCAGTTTTGGCAATCGGGCACCCACGCCGACAGAGATGCAAACCTGCCGACCTTATCTTCTCGAACAGGTCGAAATCATTCAGCCAAGTGTATTAGTCGCGCTCGGCGCAGTCGCGGTCGAGGGTTTGCTCGGGACCCGAGGGACAATGCGCGAATTGCGGGGACGTTGGCACACCTACAATAACATTCCGCTGATGATCACGTATCACCCGGCGTATCTGCTTCGCAACCAGGCGCCTTCCGAAAAGCGGAAAGTCTGGGAAGACATGCTTCAAGTGATGGAGCGACTGAAGCTACCCATCAGTGAGCGACAGCGAAACTATTTCCTCTAACCAGCTCGCCCCGAGAAACGTGTCCCGATAAACGAGTCGCCCCAACAGAGCAACGGCTACATTCCAGCCCGATCGAAGATCGCATCCATTCTCCGGCGCGACACCATCGTCAACACCAGGGACAAAATCATCGCACGCACTTCACCACGTGGGATTTTGACCGTGCGCTGCAAGGCAGCGGGACCGGCTGCCTCCAAAAGCACAAGTGTGCGCGCGCCGATTAACGCCGGCAACACCGTCGCAGCGCGTACGCGACGATTATTAATCACGCGCGAATATTGCATTCCAGAGGCGAGGCCCGTCTTTGCCTTTTTCAGCCAGTTTCCATAGATCGGTTGGAAGCGTTCCGGTTCGGAAAGAACTTGTGATGGAGTCAGATCAACCACGCTTAATTCTTGTTCCGGAAAATAACACCTGCCTGCTCGAAGATCTGAACCTGCATCGCGCAGCACATTAATTACTTGAAGTGCCATGCCGTAACGCTTTCCCATGGCAAGCATCTCGTCTTCGCTCCGACTTGCGAAGTGGTGAACGTGCCGGAAACAGAGTTGGGTCCAAAATTCACCAACGCAACCGGCAACAAGATATGTGTATTCCTCGAGATCCGCAGCTGTACTAAGAGCCCGAATCTCCTGCGGATTATCGAAACGTTGCAGATCGAGCATCTGTCCACGTGTAATTTTCTCGAGTACAACGCGAATATCGTTGCGGTCAGCATGCTCCGTCCTGTCGAGGTGAGCGAGGAAATCGGGTAATGACTTGAGGAGTTGTCGTTCGCTCTCGTTCTCCTGAAGTGAAACGAAAGAGGCGGCGAGCTCCGCCACAACATCATGGGAGACTGTGCCTTGAATGCGATTGGAAAGCAGCTCCAAAGTTTCCATTCGCACGTTGGTGGGGATTTGTGCTGTGTCAGCAACCGTGTCGGTTGTTCGAGCGAGGAGATACGCCAGCGCGATCGGTTCACGTAATTGCGCCGGTAAAAATCGGATCGACAGATAAAAGGAGCGCGAGACCGAGCGCAGAATTTCAGCGTCCAATGTTCCTAACCTCTATTCGATTGGGAGCCGAGTTACCGAGGCCTAGTTGGCTGGCAATATCGATGTAGGCTGCCACGGGCCCGACCGGGCGCAGGTTGTCACGCTTGCGCCATTCTCCCAATCGTTTCAATGCGATAGCGTCCAGAGCCACGGGGTCTTTGCTCGCATACAACGTCCCGTTGTGCACTGCGTAGTTCGGCTGCGGCTGCGGGCCGCCTGCATATTGTGCGATAAGGCCATCCATCAAATTCAACACCACCTTTTTCGCGATGAGTGGGTCGGCATAAATTTCCGCCAAGCTCTCCGCGCCGAACCGCGAGCCCTGCGCAAACCTGCGCCAGTTATCAATGTTCGGAATGGTCATGTTGTAAATGCAACCAGCGATGCCATTCGTTTCACTGACGCTCATCACTGGGACGTTGATGACTTTGTCGATCTCGGTGGAAATGATCTTCGAAAAATGACTTACGTTGCTGGTTGCGTCGGCGTCGGCCAGAAGCGGCATTTTCCCTGCGTCACCGACAAACTCAAAATCACCCCAAACCAATTTTCCAACCAAAGGAGCAGATAGCGTTGCTTTCGGGTCGTATCCGTCGTGCGGTGCGATCGCCTTTACCTGGAAACCATCGATTGCTGGCCGATATCCGGCCTCTTTGATTCCGCCAACCGAGCGGTCCCACACAGTGATACTGCCGCGGGGATGACCTGCCGCCGCTAGACCGTCCACGATCGCTTTCACGATGTCATGGTGCGTTGTGAAGAGGTCGCCACCCGCTGCCGAGATTTTGATACCCACCCGGTCATCAGGCGAGACCAGCGACCCCCATGCCTTACCTACATCAGGCTCGCCGGTCACAGCCATCACGAGCCTGTTCACCATCTCGCGCACGATATGCGGGTTCGTCTTGTACTGCTTGATCGAATCCGCATCGTGCACCGAGTACACGATCGAGGGCGTCGGTGCGGGCTGCTGCCCTTGCGCCCGTCCCGACCACATGGCACAAAACAAAACGAGAGCTACGTTTCGGAGCAGCATGACAGCATCGACGGCAGACGGATTGTATGAGTAACAGCGAGAATCACAACCGTCCAAAGGCGAAAACGGATTCCGCAGGACACCCGCCGCGGCGGACGTCAGGCCCGCCAAGGGTATCTGGCACAAACCGTCTACAGTTTTCGCACGAGTTGATTCACCCAGTCCGCCACATCTACGTTCACATTCCCTTCTGCGCACGCATTTGCCCATATTGTGCGTTTTACAAGGATTTACTGGATGCGTCGCAGACCTCGCGATTTTGCGACGCAATCCTGCATGAGCTGGTTGGCGACGATCGCCCATCGCGTCTCCTCCCATCGACGATTTACTTCGGTGGTGGCACGCCGACCGCACTTAATCTTGCGCAACTGGAACTCCTGCTGTCCGGATTCAGCGAAGGCCTCGATTTATCGCAATTAGTTGAATGGACGATCGAAGCAAATCCGGGAAGCGTCTCTACGCGAAAAGCGATTCTCATGAAAAAATTCGGAATCAACCGGATCAGCGTCGGCGTGCAATCATGGAACGATGAATTGTTGAAAGTGCTCGGACGGGAGCACAATGCGCAGCAGGCTACGGAATCCTTTCGGATTTTGCGCGACGCGGGTTTCACGAATATCAACATGGATCTGATGTTCGGTTTGCCAGGTCAAACTATTGATCAATGGCGTGCGACCCTTGAGACCACAATTGCCCTCCAACCGGAACATATATCGACTTACTGCCTGACGTACGAAGAGGACACAGAATTCTTTCTGCGCCACGCGCGCGGCGAATTTCGGCAGGATCCGGATGCAGACGCAGAATTCTTTGAGATGACTATGGCGACCCTGGAAGACTCCGGGTACCGACATTACGAGATCTCGAATTATGCGCGTCCTGGGTTCGAATCAGCTCACAATCGCGCGTACTGGCGGGGCGAAGACTACCTTGGCATCGGACCAAGTGCGGTTTCCACCATTGGCATGCAGCGCTGGCAAAACGTCTGTAATTATCGGGTCTACATCGATCAAATATTTGCCAAACAATCACCATGCGGAACGAGTGAAACTCTGACGCACAAAATGAAGCGTATGGAACGCATCGCGCTCGGACTACGCACGCGCGACGGAATTCCCTCTTCTGAATTGACAGATTTCGCGCAACAAATCGATGAGCTGGCAGCGCTAAAGCTGCTTCGGAAATCGAACGGGAATTTCGTGCTAACTCGCCGAGGTAAGGCTCTGGCCGATTCCGTTGTCGAAGCCTTTCTTTGAGCGCACGCAGACGACGTGGCCAAAGAGTGAATCGCGATCTCGTTGGGCGCAATACAGGAAGGCCAACCTCAATCGGTTCGCTGTGAACATATCAATCGATGCTTCTTAACGAATTTCTCAATGAGCACCGAAGAAGCGAGGAGTAGGATTGCAGGATTCAGGAACATGAAACGAAAATTGCAGAGCTACGATCTAAAATTCGGAATTTATTCACTGTGTTAAACGAGCGAGAGTCGCAACTTCAGAAAGTGAACGCCTGGATTGAAATAAAAGAAGCCAATCCGCAATTCGCGCAGAATTGGTAAGGCTACCGGCATGTTGCTGTGATGTAGGCCTTTTGGAAAACTACACCGGTATCCTTTTCGAAGCCGTTAACGCGGCATCACTCTCCCTAGGGTTTCTGGTCTCGACAGTGAGCAAAATTTTCTCTAAGACTCTGCGTATGAAAATGATAACCCAGCTGATTTCGTCATTAATAATTCTCTCCGCGCTCACTTTCGCCGCGATAACTGAAGCGGTGATCCCACCGCCAGACGGCGGTTATCCCAACGGTAACACGGCAGAAGGCCAGAATGTGTTTCTGAATTTAACCACCGGCGGTTTTAATACTGCGGTTGGTTGGCTTTCGATGCGCAGCGACACTACGGGAGGTTTCAACACGGCTGTTGGCGCAGGCACGCTGTTTCGCAATAACGCAGACGAGAACACGGCCATTGGCACAGCCGCCTTGTTAAGTAATAACAGTGGGCTCCGGAACACGGCGACTGGCGCGTTCGCACTCTTTAGCAACACTGGACCGGCCGATGATCCCAAGCAGCCGAGCGGGGAATTTGGCAGCTTCAACACAGCTAATGGATATAAAACGCTTTTTAACAACATGGAAGGTGGTGCTAACACGGCGATTGGCTATCGAGCGCTCATTAACAACACTTCAGGATTCGGCAACACGGCGATCGGGGCCGATTCGTTGGGCAACAATACTAGCGGCAGTAGCAACATCGCCTTGGGAGTTGTCGCCGGAGGCGCAATCACTACTGCCAACAACGTGATTGCCATTGGCACCCCTGGTCAAAACGTGGACAACAGCTGCTTTATCGGCAACATCTATTCCAATGTACAGCCGCAAATCGGGACAGATCCGGACACTGTCACGATAAACAGCAACGGCAGACTCGGTCGTGCAAATGTCTCGTCGCGTCGGTACAAACATGACATTCAGCCGATGCATACAGCCAGCGAAGTGTTGTATGCCCTGAGACCAGTAAGCTTTCGTTACCACAAGGAATATGACGCTACTCAGACGATCGCGTTTGGATTAATCGCCGAAGAGGTCGCCGACGTGAATCCTGATCTGGTCGGGCGCAATCGCGAAGGCCAGCCCGAATCCGTTCGTTATGAACAGATCAACGCAATGTTGCTTAACGAGTTCCTCAAAGAACACCGCAAAGGCGAAGAGCAGGATTTCAAAATTCAAAAACAGGAAACGACGATCGCAGAGCTAAGGTCGGAACTTCGCCATTTGGCTGCAACGGTAAACGAGCAAGCGTCGCAATTACAAAAACTTAGTGCGCAACAGCAGATCAGGAACGCCGCTGCGCAAGAGATGGCGAGTAATTCGCCCTGACTTTATAGCCGGCATCGTGGATGCCGGTTTATGAATCGCATGGACTGTCTGACCGGGATCAGCAATCCCGGCTACGCCGTGTTAATAGACGTCGTTTTCTGAGGTGTAACCGGAATCGCCGCGGATTGAACGTAAACGGGCGCGGCTACCCCATTCAGATTGATCAATCTGGCCGGCGGTGATTTTGACCAGCCACGGCGCGGCAGCCAACGCGCCGATGGCCAATAACGTGATCGCCGTCGCCTGACGGAGCGGAGGCTTGAGTTTGTCTGAGATCAATATTCCCAAACCAAGTCCTATCGCTGTCCGCGTGAGCACGAGCAGCGGCGCAATCGGAAGCTCCTCAGTACTTTTTGAAATGGATATGAGGGAAGACATCGCCTACCATATACGTCGCGTTTAGAAAAAATAAACGGCAATTTTCGCGACGCGACTCCCTGCACCGACATGCCTGATTCGATGTACGCGCTCATCCTCGCCGGCGGCAGCGGCGAACGTTTTTGGCCCTTGAGCAGACGGGCTCGTCCCAAACAACTGCTAAGCCTCGTCTCAGAGAAAACTCTGCTGGAAGAAACTCTGGCACGCCTCGAGGGGCTAATTCCTCCCGACCGCATTCTGATCCTCACGAACACAGAACAGGAAAGCGCAGTTCGAAAGTTGCTCGAGAAATTTCCACAGGAAAACATCCTGGCCGAACCAGCCAAACGCGACACCGCTGCAGCAATTGCACTTGGCACCAGCTGGGTCGCCGTGCGCAATCATGCAGCGATCATGGTTGTTCTTCCAGCCGATCACGTCATTACGAATCGGACCGCTTTTCAGGAAACAGTGACCCTGGCTGCAGAGGCAGCAGAAGAGACAAGCGAACTTGTCACAATCGGCATTAAGCCGACATGGGCGTGCCCTGGATTCGGTTACATCGAGCACGGTAAACCGGTGCGTTTGCGCAAACGTCCCGACAATGAAGCAATTCATCGGGTCGTGCGCTTTCGTGAAAAACCAAATCCCGATTTGGCGGAATCGTTTGTACGCCGGGGTAATTTCCGCTGGAATGCGGGGATGTTTGTCTGGTCCGTCCCTACGATGCTCCGCGAATTCAACCGCCACGCGCCGGAGCTCGCTGATTTCATTTCACAACTGCGCGCTCCGGGAAATTTCGAGACAACCTTGCAGGAGCGCTTTAGCAAGCTGCCGCGGATTTCGTTCGATTACGCGATCATGGAGAAAGCCGATCGAGTTCTCGTGGTGGAGGCGGGATTTGATTGGGACGACATCGGAAGCTGGCGAGCGGTCGCCAATTATTTTGAAAAGGACAAAGGCGGAAATGCCGCTAACCGGGCGCTCATCGCGATCGACTCCGGCAACAACATTGTTTTTGAAGAAAATGGAACAACGATCGCGCTCCTGGGTGTGAATGATCTGATCATCGTGCGTACGCGAGATGCCCTTCTGGTTTGTCATCGCCACGAAGCTGAACGGATCAAAGATTTGATCGCCAAACTTCCGCCGGAACTGCAATGAAAATTGAAAGCGGCGCGCCCGGCGATCGCGCCCTACCATTCATATGAATCCAATCCTGGCTCTCGATTTTGGCCGCGCGCGAATCGGAGTCGCAATCTCGGACGAACTGCAGTTTTTGGCACATCCGCTGGAGACCATTGCAACAAAGCAACGGCCAGAGTCCCGCATTGCAAAAATCGTTCACGACAAGAATGTCGATCACGTCGTGGCTGGTGTTCCCCGTCAGATGGATGGGAAGATCGGGATTGCTGCAACCGAGGTTCTACAGTTTGTGGAGAAGTTGCGCGCGATTCTCCCCTGCCCGGTCGTGACGTGGGATGAGCGACTCACAACTGTCGCAGCCCACCGGGCGTTGCGTGAAGCCGGCAAGAAAACACGGCAAACCCGCGGTTACGTCGATCAGGTGGCCGCGCAAATGATTTTGCAAACCTATCTGGATAGTCGGGCCCACAACGAGCAAGTGAAGAACGACCAGACACGCTAGAAACGCGTTCCCGCGTCCCTTTCCTACAAAACGATTATTCGCGCTGAACCCCTGTAAATTGGACACATCACAGAGACTAAAACTGATCGTCGCCTATGATGGCGCGCCGTTTGCCGGCTGGCAGAGCCAATCTCACCGCAACACGGTGCAAGATCACCTCGAACGAGCGTTTGAGCGCGTGACTGGGGGACCTGTGCGAGTTCACGGCGCGGGGCGAACCGACGCCGGTGTTCACGCTCTCGCGCAATGCGCGCACGTTGACGTGTTGAAATTCCTGACCGCCGGCGGTTGGATTAAGGCGATCAATGCGTTACTGCCTCCCGCCATTCGCGTGCTTCGTTGTCGATATGTGCCGAAGGATTTTCACGCACGTCTTTCCGCAAAAGGAAAAATTTATCGCTACAGAATCTGGACAGCGCCGATTTTGCCTCCGTTCGAGTATCGCCGTGCCTGGCACATCGCGCGCCCACTTGATCTTAAGATTATGAAATCGGCCGCGAAATATTTCATCGGCACTCATGATTTTGCCGGCTTCGCCGCGAACCGCGGCAAGCCTGAACGGACTACAGTGCGCACAATTAATTCTGTGCATGTCCGCAAAAAAGGTCCGTGCGTCACGATGGAGTTCGACGGGGGCGGTTTTCTCTACAAGATGGTTCGGCTGATGGTGGGCGCACTGGTAAAATGTGAGCGCGGCAACATAAACGCCGGAGAAATTTTTTCGGGCCTGCGCTCTGGCAAAATCGGCTCTGGTCGCCTCGTAGCTCCCTCCGAAGGACTATATCTCGTTCGCGTGCATTACTGACGAATCATGCCGTCAACGCAACGAGTCGGGTCCGGCTGGGCACCTGAAGTTTGCGGAAGACCGAGTGAAGATGTTTTTTAACAGTGGGCAAACTCAGGCACGCGTTTTGAGCAATCTCTTTGTTGCTTCGCCCTTCACAGACCAACTGCGCAACTTCACGTTCGCGCCGGGTGAGCCGGGCGATGCCTGGCAAGCGAAAAAGGCCGAGGCGCGCGGAGGATTGGCCGTTCCGGCAAAGATCCTCGCAGGCGATGAGAAAATGTGGCCCCGCCACGCCAACGGAATTGATCTGCTTGAGGTGAATGGTCGCTCGTAAGTGGGGCTGGCGCGGATGAGTCACTTCCTCTTCCTTAAAGTCGCTTTGCCGAATCGCTCGCCCCTGCGGCTTTGCGTTTCTCCATTTCTCCTTGAGGACACGACACCGCTCCAGGATTTCGCTGGGCATCGAAGACTTCGCATTGGTTCGCCTGGCTTCTTCGGGCCCCTTTTCCCATACGGCGCAGAAATGCCGAGCGGCGTTGTTCTGATAAATGGGTTTCAAGTTCCAACGCAAAATCATTGTGGGAAGAGGTAAACGTCGAAGGAATTCTTCAAGATCAGCTCGCACCGAGCGTTCGCGTTCCAAAGACTCGATTCGACGAAGTGCCGCCAGAAGTTGCGGGTAGAGTTGCCGAAGCAAACCCATTTCAGCCGGTGAGAAATCGCCCTGCTTCGCGGTGCGCAGAATAGCGATAGCGCAGATCACTCTCTGCTGCTTCCAAAAAAACAGCGTGACGCCGTACTCGCATTTTTGCGGCGCCATGTAGCGGCGATAGAAACTTGATCTCACGAAGCTGGTCCGACTGCGGAAAAAGCTATTCAGACGTAGCAGTTTCCTGCGTCGCGACTGCGTGCCGTCGCGGTTGAGAGGTTCCACCGTAAAAAAATCATCAGGCATGGATCGCGTCCATTTCGCAATCACCGGCACACTCGGATCCTGTTGAAGTAACAATCCAATCGATCGATTGGCGATTGAAGCGGAAAGCAACCGCTGAACAGATTTCCAAAACGACTTTACATCCACAGCGCGATGCAGTTTGAGCAGAGGCTTTTGCAGCACCGGATCGATCACCGGTTCACGCATTGTGATAAGCAAACGGTTTCCCCTCACGTGCCGCCCTCCCCGCGCACGTCTAAAAAAGACCAAGGTCATCACCAAAACGTTCAACAAATCGGCCAGGAAAAATTGAAACCAAAGTTACCTCGCCATCACCCACAGGCTCATCAAAGTTTTTCGAAACGCGAAACCAAAACAGAAAGGAAACCAAACAATGAAACTAGAAATCAATGTGCCGGTAAGCGGACTGGATCTGGCGAGCCTGCTGGAAGGTGAACAAGGACTGTTTCTCTGCCAAAACAGAGGGCAAAACTACATAACGGTTGCGAAGTCTGGTCACTCGATCGCCTTCGGACCGACGCCGATTGGAAAGCCCATCCTGGAGCAACTCCAAACTGCTTCCGGACCGGAGCCGTGGTTCGTCACAAAAATCAGCAACTCGACCGAGCTGGCTGAATTTCGTGGCAGCTTTAGGGAAGGCAGTTTCAGAGAAAGCCGC
>DATDFM010000021.1:0-53256 GCA_036522635.1 Candidatus Udaeobacter sp.
ACCTTGGTCCAGAAGAGGTTCATCCGTTCTTTGAAGGCAAACCTGCTTATCCGCTAAACTCCGCTCTTAAGCCATCCGGCGAAATGACGTCCGCCGCCGAGAATTTGTACCTGGCTACAGTCGGATCGTCCAAGGGTGGGGGGCCGGCCCAGCTCGGACTGAAAAAGTTTTTCGATATGATGCCGAACATGAAAGCCAGCGATTTCGACTATATCATTTTCGATATGCCGCCGCTTCGGGAAACGAGTCCTACCTGGGGTATGGCTGCTTTCATGGACAAGCTGTTGCTTGTTGTAGAAGCGGAAAAGAACAGCCGGGACGTAGTGAAACGTGGCTACTCAAAATTGGTCGAGGAACGGGACAACGTCTCCGTCTTGGTTAACAAGGCGCGTTCCCGTATTCCTCGGTGCCTGAATGGCGAATCCTGAGCAGGCGTAATCTTCAACTTGGCACTGGGGTTACGTGTTACGCAATAGGATTTACTACGGGTTAAAGCCCTTCGTTCCGCAGTCGCTTCGAACGGCAATCCGAAGAAAAGTGGCTGTGCGTGTCCGAGGGCGCATCGGGCACGTATGGCCCATCATGCCTGGTTCCGAGCGGCCGCCACGGAACTGGCAAGGTTGGCCGCAAGGCAAGAAGTTTGCCTTTGTGCTGACCCATGATGTAGAGAGCAGCGCAGGGTTGGCAAACTGCCGTTTGCTTGCGCAGTTAGAGAGTGAACTGGGGTTCCGGTCTTCGTTCAATTTCGTTCCTGAGGGAGACTATCAGGTTCCCGCTGACTTGAGACATGAGCTTACCGCGGCCGGTTTCGAAGTAGGAATACACGACCTCAAGCATGACGGTCACCTCTTTGCCTCTTATCGTGTGTTCAAAGAACGCGCTGCGCAAATCAATCGCTATGCTCGTGAATGGGGCGCGGCCGGATTCAGATCGGGGTTTATGATGTCGAACCTCGATTGGCTGCATGAACTCGACGTAAAATATGATGCCTCAACGTTTGACACCGATCCATTCGAGCCGCAGCCGGATGGCGGTCACACGATTTTTCCGTTTTGGGTATCTCGTTCAATGAACGGTTCAACCAATGGGCAAGAGCGGCATTCACCAGGTTACGTAGAACTGCCATACACACTGCCACAGGACTCCACGCTTTTTTTGGTATTGCGCGAAACGACGCCGGAAATCTGGATGCGAAAGCTCGATTGGGTGGCGCAACACGGAGGGATGGTCCTCCTCGATTCGCACCCCGATTACATGGCGTTTGATGGCTCATCGCAGAGTACGACTCGGTATCCGGTGTCATTGTACAAGGAGTTCCTGACTTATGTGAAAACCACATACGCAGGCCAGTACTGGCACGCGCTACCCAAACAAGTAGCACGCTATGTTCGACCCACGGGAGAGTCTGATGAAGTCGCAGCTGTAAAAGGCCAGTCATTGCGTGGCAAACGCGCCGCAGTATTGCTCTTTTCATATTATCCGGCCGACCCCCGGCCCAGGAGAGCGGCCGAGGCAATCGCAGCGGAGGGTGTTAGTGTCGACGTAATCTGTTTGCGCGATAAGGAGGATGATCAGCCACAGCAATCCTACGGCCGGATCCATGTCACTCGAGTGGGCTTAAAGCGGAAGCGTGGAGGCAAGTTTGGTTATGTGGGGCAGTATTCTGCTTTCATTCTGATCTCTTTTCTTTATCTCGCTGCGCGATCGTTAAGGCGCCGATATGACTTTGTGCACGTGCATAACATGCCAGACGCGCTGGTATTCGGCGCGATCGTGCCGAAGCTGCTCGGGGCTAAACTGATTCTCGATCTGCACGATCCCATGCCCGAACTAATGCAGACAATATTCCAGCTGCCAGAAGATAGCTTCAGTGTGCATGTGTTAAAACGACTGGAAAGATGGAGTAGCCGCTTTGCAGATCTGGTTATCACCGTGAATCTCGCGTGTAAGAGAATCTATTCTTCCCGAAGTTGCCACCCCAGCAAAATTCACGTGGTGATTAACTCGCCGGATGACGAAGTCTTCCGCATGGGGGAAGGCCATATCTCGCCTGGCAACGGCGCAAACAGTAATGGGTCGAAACCATTTGTCATTCTTTATCACGGCTCGCTAGTTCAACGGAACGGTTTCGATCTCGCGGTAGATTCCCTGGAAAAGGTTATGTCAACTATTCCTTCCGTGCGGCTGTCCGTTTGTGGCAGACGAACCGAATTCTTCGATGCAGTGATGGAATCAGCCGCGCGAAGAGGCCTTGAACAAAGAATCGATTACCTTGGGATTTGCGATCAGCGGGAAGTAGTCGCAGCCATCGAACGTTGTGACCTGGGCGTCATTCCAAATCACCGCAATCTGTTTACTGAAATCAACACGCCCACAAGGATCTTTGAATATCTGGCGCTCGGCAAACCAGTGATCGCCCCAAAGACTCGAGGTATTCAGGACTACTTCGCCGACAATGATTTGATTTTTTTCGAAGTAGGAAATTTGGACGATCTCGCTCGTAAAATAGAATTTGCTTATGCTCACCCGGCTGAGGTGGCGGAAACCGTAAAACGCGGCCATGCGATTTATGTGTCACAAAGTTGGAAACGACAGCGTACCGCCTTTCTAGACGCCGTCGGCGAACTTCTTCAGAGTAAGACAGCCTAGTACTGCGTCGATGGCTGTCCTTTCTATGACCGACAATGATTGGTGTAGTTGCCGAAGAACCCGAACTTGCTGCCGTAGCGGAGTTTTTTGAGCTATTCAAGTCGCCTTGGGAATTTTATCAACCAGGCAAACATTATGACGTTCTACTCAGCTCGACTAACTGGATTCCAGAGACCGACGCAACGCTCGTTGTTAGTTATGGCTCACATGAGAATGCATCGGGTGAACCTCAAAGCATTCGGACTGCGCACGGGCCAAAACTGATCAGGGTCTGCGGTGAACGGATTCCCATTTACGGAAACTACCTTTTGCGAGATACAAACGCCGATGAATTACTATTTCATCAGACAAAGCAGTCATTGGCTCCTTGGCCGAAGGGAGGTGGACAGCAAACCGTGGTTCGCATCGGTTTTGATTTATTTCAAGAAGTTCAGTACCTCCTCACTGTTGGGCAACTTCCCGAATTCGCGGTCACGCCAACCCTGGAACTTCACATCACAATCCTTCGGAATCTTATCATTAGTAACCAGGTGTCCTTTGTTGAAATTCTTCCAATTCCAGCGGGTCATCACTTCATTGTTTGTCTGACACACGACATCGACCACCCCCGGGTGCGTTACCACATGTTCGACCACACGATGTTCGGATTTCTTTATCGTGCGGTGGTGGGCTCAACAATTCAGTTGTGCCGTGGCAGACGGTCCCTGCGGCAACTGGCTGTCAATTGGAAGGCAGCCGTTTCGCTTCCATTTGTTTTCGCGGGCTTGGTAAACGACTTTTGGGATCAGATCAGCGAATATCTCAAGCTTGAGAAAGAGCTCGCTTCAACGTTTTTTGTTATTCCTGTTAGAGGTGAAGCCGGTTTTGACGTTCATGGCCGACTTAAAACCAAGCGGGCCGCCAGCTATGACCTGACTGACGTCGCGGGTGATTTACAGAAACTCCAATCCGCAAACCGTGAAGTGGGAGTTCACGGAATAGACGCATGGTGCGATGTCGCCAAGGGTCGTATCGAACGCGAGCGCGTTGAGAAAATAACAGGTCCACGGCAACTGGGTACGCGGATGCATTGGCTTTACTTTGACGTACAAACGCCGGTCGCGCTCGAAGAAGCAGGGTTCGATTACGATTCCACTGTTGGTTACAATGAAACGATTGGCTATCGCGCGGGGACAACTCAGGTTTTCAAACCTCTTAACGCTAATCGTCTGTTGGAGCTTCCGTTGCACATAATGGATACGGCGCTGTTTTACTCGGGATACATGAACTTATCGGACGACCAGGCGAATGCTGCCATGCGACCGTTGATCGAAAACGCAAACAGGTTTGGCGGAGTGCTGACTACAAACTGGCATGATCGCAGCCTTGGGCCAGAACGGCTATGGAGTCAGCCATATTGCGACTTGCTAGCTGAGCTCAAGGATAACAAGCCGTGGTTCGCGACGGCGAGCGATGCTGTCTCTTGGTTTCGGAAACGCAGGGCTGCCAAAATCAGCGAGGTCACCAACGAAACCGAAGTGTTTCGTGCGGAACTGTCCCTTGGTGAAAACGGCGATACCTTACCAGGGCTAATCGCCAGAGTGTACACGCCTGGGCGACGAAATAATCCATTTGTTGACGTTAGCGTTAATTCGAGAACGACAATCGAGGTGCCGGTCTGATCTGAGGTTCGGCATCTGTCATCTCATCATCTTCTCCGCCGATGGGAGTTAAATGAGCGTTTCTAATCAAAACAAGCCCCTAATTCTTGCGCAACTGGGTTGTGGCTACTGGGGTCCGAATCTCCTGCGCAATTACTCGGCCTTGCCAGACTGCAGGGTCAAGTATGTGGTCGATTTTAGTGCTGCGCGCCGCGCGTTTGTAGAAGCGAATTTTCCTTTAAGTCGCGCAATCGACGACGCCGGCAGAGTTCTTGAGGACCCGGGCGTCGATGGCGTGGTGATC
This sequence comes from Candidatus Udaeobacter sp., assembly GCA_036522635.1. GTDB lineage: Bacteria > Verrucomicrobiota > Verrucomicrobiia > Chthoniobacterales > UBA10450 > Udaeobacter. The sequence goes on from DATDFM010000021.1 coordinate 4,594, forward strand.
GCAACCCCGGCTGCTACCCACTTTTCCTTGGCCAAACAGGTGTTGGATGCTGGCAAACACGTTTTCGTAGAAAAGCCGCTCGCCACGACAGTTGCTGAAGTAGATGAGCTGGAACGAAGAGCTGCTCATCGGGATCTGGTTGTTATGACCGGTCACACCTTCATCTACAACTCGGCCGTCCGTTACGTGAAAAAGCTGATCGATTCCGGAGAGATCGGTGAACTTCGTTATTTGTATAGTCAGCGATTGAATCTCGGACGGATTCGTTCGGACATAGATGCTCTCTGGAACTTTGCGCCGCATGACATCAGCATCATTCAATACTGGCTCCGCGATGTGGCACCGCTTTCGATCGGACGTCAAGGCATGGCATACATGCAGGAGGGGATTGATGACGTCGTTTTCCTTACACTTGAATACCCTCGGAAGGTTATCGCAAACATCCATGTGAGCTGGTTGGATCCGCAAAAGGTACGAAAGATGATCGTCGTCGGCTCACGCAAGATGGTGGTTTACGATGACATCTCGGAAAACAAGATCGCCATTTACGACAAAGGAATCGATCGGCGGGCGATTTTGGGTGAGCACATGGACTTTGATAATCCGCGCGGCGCACAGTTCAATTACCGGACCGGCGACATTGTGATGCCGGAGGTCAAGATGGCCGAGCCGCTTCGTGTCGAGGCGCAGCATTTTATCGATTGCATCCGTAATGGCGGTGAGCCGCTTACGGGTATCAAACACTCGCGACATGTCGTGTCCGTCCTGGAGCGCGCAGGATCCATGAATGGCAAGGTCATTCGCCCACTGGCCATGGCTGTATGACTAAGGTTAAGCTCCGAACGGTTGGTCTGGTGGATGTTAAGTTTGGCAACAATGTAATTGTTATCGAGCCGGCGAATCTGTATGGCTGCGAGATCGGCGACGACACGTTTGTTGGGCCGTTTGTGGAGATCCAAAGAGGAGCAAAGATCGGTAAACGATGCCGCATTCAATCTCATGCTTTTATCTGCGATCTCGTCACCATTGGTGATGATTGCTTCATTTCTCACGGTGCCATGTTCATTAATGATCTTTTTGGCAATGGCGGCCCTGCCGGCGACCCAAGGCTTTGGCGGCCAACGAAAATTGGTAGTCACGTCAGTATTGGAACAAACACAACCATTCTGCCTGTCGAAATCTGTGATCACGCGGTTATCGGGGCAGGTGCGGTAGTTACCAAGGATGTCACGGAGCCGGGAATATACGCCGGCAATCCTGCTCGTTTGTTGCGGCCTTTGCCTGATAAACCACCAACCAGTTCATCCCGACCTTTACCTACATGAAAATTCCATTTGTCGATTTGCATGCGCAATATCTCTCGATCAAAAATGAGATCGATGAAGCAATTGCTGAAGTAATCGCCCAGTCAGCTTACATTCGCGGCCCGCAAGTGGACGCGTTCGAGCAGGCCTGGGCCCACACACTTGGCGTCAAACATTGTGTCTCTTGTGCGAACGGCACGGATGCCATTTACATCGCTCTTCGGGCGCTCGGCTTGAAGAGTGGCGATGAAGTCATTACCTCGGCTCACTCATGGATCTCAACATCGGAAACCATCACTCAGGCCGGTGGCAGGGTTGTGTTTTGCGATACCGACGAGGCGACGTTCACGATAGATCCCGCCGATATTGAAAGAAAAATCACTTCCGCGACGGTTGGAATCATTCCCGTCCATCTTTATGGCCAGGCCGCCGATATGGATGCAATCATGGCCATAGCGAGAAGACATAAGCTCTGGGTTATAGAAGATTGTGCTCAGGCCCATCTGGCTACCTACAAAGGTCAGGTAGTTGGAACGTTCGGTAACATAGCGACTTTCTCGTTTTATCCCGGTAAAAATCTTGGCGCTTACGGCGACGCTGGGGGCATCGTGACCAACGATGATCAGCTCGCCGATTGGATGGCGACATTTGCCCGCCATGGTGGAAAGAACAATCACGCCTTGGAGGGCATCAACAGTCGAATGGATGGATTACAGGCGGCCGTTTTGAACGTCAAGCTGCCACATTTAACTGCCTGGACTGAAGGCCGTCGCCGTGTTGCGGCGCGTTATGACGAACTTTTGCGGGGTGTTGAGGATGTTAGCGCGCCGAGAGTAGCACGCGACCGTAAACACGTTTATCACCTGTATGTTATCCGCACGGACGGGAGAGACAGCTTAAAAGTCCGTCTGGCGGCGTCAGATATTTCGACGGCGGTGCACTACCCGAAAGCGTTACCATTTTGCCCGGCCTATGCCTACCTGGGACACACTTCACAGGATTTCCCGGCAGCTTATCGCAATCAAAATCGCATTCTGTCACTTCCCATGTACGCAGAAATGAGTGACGAGGCGATCGAGGAAGTGGTGTTTCAGATTAGGACGGCCTTGTTGCTGGATACTCCAAATGACACCAATCACATTTCGGAAAGGACGCTTGTAACAGGAAGATAAAACAAATGATAAACGCTGTAGTAAACACACCTTTGGAGCCGGATACATTTTTCCGGGAATACACATCATCGGATGCGATCCTTAAGTATGCGCGAGCAAGTGCCGGTTTTGGGATCAGTTATCTCCTCGACCATGAGTACAAAATGGTTTATCTCGAAGCACTCGAGCAGCTGCCTCAGCACATAAGGCAAAATGGCATTCGTATACTGGAATTTGGCTGCGGATGCGGAATGAACCTCCTGCACTTGGTGTCTGTGCTAGGCCGTCATGGGATTCATGTGGAACATGCAATAGGCACCGATTTTTCTCCGGTTTTGATCGATGCGGCAAAACGTGAAGCCGCGCGATACCTGAGAGATGAAGACCGGAGCAAAGTTCAATTCTGTGTTGCCAGCAACGAAACTCTAATTGACGAACTCTCTGCGGCCACCGGAGTGCCCGATTCGGAGCTAGCGAACTCGTTCCAATTCGTTATCGGTGTAAACACGATCCGCTATTGTCATCGCGCTAAGACCGAGCTGGACTGTGTGCGGGATATTTTTCGCCTGCTGATGCCAGGAGGAGTTTGTGTAGTGATCGACATGAATGATCGCTTTCCCGCGTTCCGCAGCGCATTGAAAGACAAGCTTCGCGGAAATAGACAACGAAAGCGGGAATGCTATTTGCCATCGTTACAGGAATACACCGCACCGTTTTCCCGGCTTGGTTTTCAAGTTTTGCGTGCCAAACAGTTTTGTTGGATTCCGCATTCTGCCGGCCGGTTTCTCACCGGGTTATGTCGCGCAGCCTCTCCGGTGTTAAGCAGTCTCGATAGGTCAAGGGCAATGCGGTCCCTGGTTATCGCGCAAAAACCATCAGCGTAGATCTTTCACCGCGTAAGGGAAGCCTCACGCCTTTCGATGGGCCAAAAGGCATTATTGCTGACCGGCGACCACCCGTTTGGAATCGAATCCCGAGCGGCGCGGCTGCTGGAGTTCTTCGGGGTCGCTTATGACACGCAAAGCGCGAAAGATTTCAGTCCATCCGGAAAAGCTGAGCCGAATCCGAGCTACAGACTGATAGCTACAGCCCAAACCTTCCAGTCTGTAGTCAACACACTCCCAACGCACAACGGCTTAGACGAGCAGATTCATTCGATCTTTCTGTTTTCGAACGGAGACCCTGTCGGCCTTTCACAGGTAGCAAGCCAGCTCGCCAGAAGTAACATTCGTGTTCGGCGAGGAGCAAAGGCTCACATTGACTGGACTATCGCAGATGATCCCGAGGATTTGCACGGGGCAATGCGGGGGTTGAGCGTGCGCCCCGCGCCAACTGCGGCAAGCAGCAACGATTTCTTTGAAGTAGCCAACAAATGTGCGACTCCCCTGATCGCCGCCGGCGAGAAGGTGGCGTTTCTAAAGCTCAGTTGGCACGGCGTACCGGTTTTCATTTCCTCAGTTCCTGTCGTGGACATTGACGCTGAGCTCACAAGTCAAAACTTCGACGTTCGTGACCACCTGTTTGATGCGGTACCTTTTGTTTGTTACATCAGATGGGCCTTTGGAGACGCTGCCTGGCATGCCCCAGAAGCTAATGCCTGTCTCGTTGTTGACGATCCTTTGCTAAAAAAGCGCTACGGTTTCGTGCGTTACCGCGAGTTACTTGCTCTGATGAAGCAGGTTCGGTTCGCAACTACGATAGCGTTTATTCCATGGAACTGGCGCCGCAGCGATCCGGACGTGGTCAAACTCTTTAAGGAAAACATCGAGAACTACTCGGTTTGCGTCCACGGATGTGATCATACGGCTCAGGAATTTGGAAGCTCGGATCGCCAATGGCTCCAATCACGTGCATCTGCGGCGCTTGAACGCATGTCGCTTCATCAAACACTGACAGGTCTGCAACACGACCGTGTAATGGTGTTTCCCCAGGGAGCCTTTTCCGCAGAAGCGATTGGCGAACTGAAAAGCGCCGGGTTCGATGCGGTTGTTAACACAGAGGTTCACAGCAAGTCGCGCTACCGTCACGAAGTCGCAATATCGGACGTATGGGATACGGCAATAATGGGCTACGACGATTTTCCTGTCTACACGCGCCGATATCCGGATCAGGGCGCAGAAAATTTCGCATTCGATCTTCTGCTCGGTAAACCGTGTATCGTTGTCATTCACCACGATTTCTGCAAAGACGGATGCTCGCGGCTAATCCCCTTCATCGAGCAACTGAATGCGCTGCGAGTTCCTCTTGTCTGGCGCTGTCTCGGCGAGGTCGTCAAACGAAGCTATCGTCAGAAGAAACTTACGGTCGATTCGACTGAGGTTGAAATCTATTGCAATCAGGCAGTCATAGAGAATACGTCGAGCAACACCCAAACGTATGTGGTGCGCCGGCGCGAACATCACCCTGACAGCATAGAGCACATTCGAGCAGGATCACATGAGGCCAGGTGGCATCGGAACGGTGATTACATTCAATTTACCCTGACATTGCAGCCGGGTGAAAGCGTCCTCCTAGCGCTGCATTTCAAATCCAATGGGCCCGTGGCATATCAGAGGCGCGGCATCATGTCATGTGCCAGCACAACGCTGCGCCGCTATCTGAGCGAGGCTCGCGATAACTACTTAGTGCCGGCAAAAGCTCGAATCAATGCATCCTGCTATGTCTGATACCACAAGGACGAAAGTGTTAGTCGAACGTAGCCTGGACCGCGTTGAGAGGTGGGTGGAGACGCACAGTTACAAGGGATATGAACCGTTTGATGGGCTTTCAAGCTGGTTTCGCCCAATAGCCGGTGGGAATCTGATGGGCGAACGAATCCTGTTGCAGTTGATTCGCCAGTCTCCCGTGAACATCAGGCCCATCATGGGTGTGACACCAAAGGAGTCGACAAAAGGACGAGGGTACATGGCTGCTGGATATTTGAGCCGCTATCGAACGACTGATGATGTTGAATATCTGCGAAAAGCTGAATTGTGTCTGGATTGGTTAGATGGTCACAAAGCCAAAAAGTTCACCGAACATAGCTGGAGCAATCATTTCGATTTCGCCAGTCGCGGTGGCTCGTACACGAAGGATGATCCGATTATCGTCTGGACCAGTCTGATTGGATTTGCGTACCTCGACTGCTACGAACAAACAGATAACTCACGCTGGCTTGAAATTGCAGACAGTGTCTGCCGTTGGATTGTTAAGTTGCCACGCGAAAAGACCCGACACGGGAACTGTTTGAGCTATCTGGCACACGCTCAGAGCTCGATCCATAACTCCAACATGCTTGGTGGAGCAATGCTTGCCAGAACGGCAAAGTACACCGGTAACCGCGAATACGTTGAAGTCGCTCGATCTGCCATGGAATACAGCTGCACTCGTCAGCAGTCCGATGGTTCGTGGTGGTACGGTGAGGATTCGAAGTATCGATGGATCGATAACTTTCATACCGGGTACAATTTGGACAGCCTTGCAACCTACATCGAGAGCACTGGAGACAATACTTGGGTGTCGAATTTTCGGAGAGGATTGGACTTTTATAAGAGCCATTTCTTCGAAGATGATGGGTGCCCGAAATATTATCATGACCGGCGATACCCGGTGGACAGTCAGTGTGTGGCGCAATCTATCGAAACGCTGACTGGTCCCTCGACTGACGATCCAGATTGCCTCGCATTGGCAGTTCGCGTTGCGCGATGGGCAATTGAAAATATGCAGGGTCGCGATGGTCACTTTTTTTACCGGATTTACCCATTCGTTAAGGCGAGGACACCGATGCTGCATTGGGGACAGGCCACGATGCACAAGGCCTTGGCACTCCTTTTGGAAAGGCTTGTTAAAAATGATTCTTCGCCTGTAGCCCGAGGGGATTTCGCTGCGCGAGCCGTATGAGTGCGTCAGATCTACGGTACCTGCTAATCACGCCCGCTAAAAACGAGGCTACATTCATTGAACTGACCATCGGATCAGTAATCAGCCAAACTGTCCGGCCGGTGCGATGGGTTATCATCAACGACGGATCGACCGACCGGACCGGCGAAATCGTGGAGGGATACGCGCAGAAACACGACTGGATTGAGTTATTGCAAATGCCCGAGAGGCAAAACCGGGATTTTGCGAGCAAAGCGGATTGTGTTAACACGGCATACGACCACGCCAAACATTTGCCTCACGATATCGTGGCCAGCCTCGACGCAGATATTTCGTTCGAGCAGGACTATTTCGCGTTTCTGCTTCAGAAATTCGTCGACGACCCCCGTCTCGGTTTAGCGGGGACCCCCTTCAGTGAGAACGGCAAAACGTATGATTATCGGTTTAGTAGCACTCACCATGTGTCAGGCGCATGCCAGTTGTTTCGGCGCGAGTGCTTCGAGGGAATCGGTGGATACACGCCTGTTAAGGGTGGCGGGATTGATGTTATTGCCGTCCTGGGGGCGCGCATGAAAGGATGGCGGACGCAGACGTTCACGGAGAAAAGGTGTTCGCATCACCGTTTGATGGGTTCAGCGCAGGAACGACGAAAAATACTCGTTGGTTTCTCGGCAGGCCAAAAGGATTATAGGCTTGGATTCCACCCGGTGTGGGAGGCTTTTCGGTCGGTCTATCAAATGACCAGGAAACCGTACATTCTCGGAGGAGCAGCTATGTTTAGCGGTTACTCCTGGGCAATGTTACGCCGTTCTCAAAGGTCCGTTGGCCGCGAACTTATTCACTTCCAGCGACAGGACCAAATGCGTCGACTCCTAAGATTTTTCGGTTTTCGAAACGGCAAGCATGTGGATCGACGCAAGATGTTAGAATGCAACGATCCCGCTCGTGCCCGGTAGAATCGTTCACCGGCTGCATCGCATGTTACCCGGACATCTCATACATAACATAGGTGGTAAGGAAGTTTCCGTTTCCGGTCGGCTACTTCGAGTCGCCAAGTTGCGTCATGAGGGTTTCGAGTTTCTGGATCTGCGTGCAGCGGAGGCACAGCAGGTTCAGCAACACCCAGGATTTGCGGATTTGTTCACGTTCCTGCGCGATATCGGCGATGACGACACAGTGTTGCCGTTTTCTACAGAGAAGGCCAGTGCTGCCATTCTCCCGGTTACAACATATGCAAGCTGGTGGAAAGGCCTCGACTTCAGGGTCCGAAATAAGATCCGCAAAGCACTGAAAACAGGTGTCGAAATACGCAATTCAACATTGGACGACAATTTTGTCCGGGGAGTGGAAGCCATTTATAGTGAATCGCCTGTCAGACAAGGGAGGAAATTTGTCCATTATGCGCAGAGTGCAGCTTCCATTAAGGAGGAACTGAGCTCCCTTTTCGACAGATCCGGTTTCTTGGGCGCTTATTGTGGCAACGAACTGATCGGGTTCGCGAAGCTGTTCTACGGTAAGAACGTTCTGCGGACCGTACACATTATAGCTAAACTTGCTCACCGTGATAAGGCAGTTCAGGACGCACTAATCGCGCGGGCGGTGCAGATATGTGATGAAAAGCGCATTAGCTACTTCCAATACGGCTCATGGAGCGAAGGGAGTCTCGGGGCTTTCAAGGTCAAACGCGGGTTCAAGAAGTTCGATTATTCCCGGTACTACGTACCGTTAACTCCCTGGGGGAGATTAGCGCTGCGATTGCAGCTTCATCACGGTATTAAGGGGTGGTTATCGCATGATTGCATAACGTCACTAAGAGCGATGCGAAATGCGTGGAACAATTCCCGATACCGCAGGCGGTTTCGCATGGCTGGGCCGTTGGCAAACCGCGCGTGATCAGAAAAACTGAATGTTGAATTGTGGAGAGGTGGCTGAGTGGTTTAAGGCAGCATTCTGCAAAGAGTGCTATGCGAATACGCGCATCGGAGGTTCGAATCCTTCCCCTCTCCGGAAGATGGAAATATAAAATCATGGCTAGACCGGTGTCATGGCAAGCACGAAACGTCGGACAATCGTCCGACGTCGATCGCGATCGAAGCGAGTCGGTGCGACTCGGCGCGTGCTGCAGGATGAGCAACAGGCCTCGATCCTTACCTGCCGGTGTAGCTCAAAGAAAGAGCAGCTGATCTGTAATCAGCAGATGGAGTGTTCAAGCCCTCCCGCCGGCTCAATTCATGTCGCTTTTGACATGCCAGAGCAGACGCAAAGCATGGTGAAAAATCACTTCGCGACTAACGGCGGGTATGCCTCTCGGACCCTGCCGACCTTTCTGGGAATCGGGTCGATGCGGTGTGGTTCCACCTGGTTGTACGAGGTACTGAGACGTCATCCGGACGTTCAGCTCGCCAGTTGCAAGGAGATGGATTTTTTCTTCATGCACAAAATGCTCAAACACGACTTCGACTGGTATGAATCTCACTTTAGAAGGTCCGATGGCGCCCCGCCGAAACCGATCCGTGGTGAAATATCACCGCTGTATGCTCGATTGAAGGGCTGGCAGGTGAAGCGGATCGCCAGTTTTTTACCAGATGCCAGGATTGTCCTCGCCTTGCGGCATCCAATCGACCGCGTGTGGTCCCAAGCAGTCTACGAATTCGGACATCGGAGTCACCGGGATGTACGAAAAGTGGGAGCACTTGAATTTCTTCGCCAGGTTGAGCGCCAGCGGAGCAGATTATCATCTGATTATTGCCGGACGATCCGAATTTGGTCGGACGCATTTGGAGCAGACGCCTTGCACATTGCCTTGTTTGATCAACTCCGCGCCGACCCCCAAACGTATGTCGAGAACATCTTGAAGCACATTGGTGCCTCTACTCCCTGGACAATTCCTGCAGACTTGCTAGCGAAAAAAGTATGGGCAACAAACACTCTGGTTAAACATGATCGGAAAATCCCGGAGCTGGTTCGCTGGTACATTGCAGATCGACTATTGAAGCCCACGGAACGCCTTAACGAAATTCTTCAGGGTCAGGTGTCGAAGTGGGTTGATGAGTTACGAGAGATTCGCGCGCAGGGTCGGTTTTCCTGGCGCTTACTAAAGCGCCTCAATCGAGCTGTTCTTTCGGTGCCGGAAACGCTCGCCTACGAAGCTTATCACGCGGCGCTTGATGTAAGGCTATTACTGCGATGGCGACAGTTGCGCAATGTTTATTCGGTGCAGCGCGATAACGACCGATCGGAGCTAAAGCTGCAGAGCTCGTATTGATCACACAATGTCGGCGATAGCTGGATTTGTTAGACCAGATCGGCCGCTTTTACAGGGCAATGCTATTTTAGCGATGCTCGCGTCCATGTCTCAGGACCCGAATCCGAGACTGAACACGAGGTGTGTTCCTGAAGCTGGATTGGAGCTTGGTTGGTTGTCTGTCGGCGAAACTCAAGGCGATTGCGTCTTCACGGCAAACCGCGATGACACTTTGTTTCTGCTCTTGAGAGGAGAGATTTTCGCGGATGAACAACGTGGCACGCCAAATAACGGCGATAACTTGGCAGCGCGATTATTGTTTCAGTCATCGTCTGCCGATCTGGATCTTCTTTCGAAACTCAACGGTTGGTTCAGTGGCGTCCTTATAGACACTCGCGCGAATACCGTTGTCTTGTTCAACGATCGATATGGACTTGGAAGGATCTACTACCACGAGGGAAGAGACGGCTTCTTTTTTGCCTCCGAAGCAAAGGCGCTTCTGAAGGTTTTGCCCGACCTAAGGCAACTGGATCTGAGAAGTTTGGGTGAATTTTTGTCGTGCGATTGCGTCCTCCAGGACAGAACGCTCTTTCGCGGGGTGTCCATCTTACCGGCTGGATCTGTCTGGATACTTAAACCACATGGCGAGGTCGAAAAGCGTTGTTACTTCCAGCCGAGCGCGTGGGAAAATCAGCCTCGGTTATCCGTTGAGCGTTACCACGAGTTACTAAAAGAAATGTTTCCAAAAATACTCAGCCGATACACGCATTCGCCGTGTGGGGTAGGAATGTCGCTGACTGGTGGACTGGATGGCCGGCTCGTGATGGCCTGGTCTGACGCGGAGCCCGGTCAGATGCCATGTTACACCTTCGGAAGCTCTGTCCGCGAAACCGCCGACGTATCCATCGCACGAAGGGTTGCGTCTGTTTGCAAACAGCCTTACTCGGAGTTGAAGGTTGATGGCGAGTTCCTGTCGGATTTTCCCGGCTTGGCCGAACGAACGGTACATCTGAGTGACGGCGCGATGGATGTAAGCGGCGCGGCAGAGCTTTATGTGAACCGGGTGGCGCGCCAGATCAAACCGGTACGGCTGACAGGGAATTATGGGTCGGAAATCTTGCGAGGCAATGTGGCGTTTCGCCCACGACCGGTGTTTCAGGATCTTTTTGATCCCGAAGTGGAAACGGCAGTAACACAAGCTTCTGCCACATATGCTGAGGAACGCCGTGGGGATTCCAGGTCTTTCATCGCTTTCAAGCAAGTGCCATGGCATCACTTTGCTCGAACGTCGGTGGAGAAATCGCAGCTCATCGTCCGCTCCCCATATTTGGACAATGAACTTGTGAAATTCTCTTTTCAAGCTCCCGACGGGGATCAGACGAATTTTGATGTGTGCCTCAAACTTGTTGCGGACGGCAATGCAAAGTTGGCTCGCATTCCAACGGACCGCGGAGTCCAGTATGGGGGCAACAAATTGCTGAATCGCCTTCGTCGTACGAGTAAGCAATTCCTCACGAAAGCAGAATACGCTTACGATTATGGCATGCCATCCTGGTTAGCGCGAGCAGACCGGTGGTTTTCGCCTTTGAAACTGGAACGTGCGTTTTTGGGCAGGCAAAAATTTTATCACTTTCGGACATGGTATCGGCGGCAACTGGCGAAGTTCGTCCGCGAAGTGCTACTCGACGGACAAACGTTAGCGCGTCCATGGTTGAACGGCGGACGCGTGGAAGATGTTGTCTCGTCACACGTCAAAGGATACGCGAACCATACGCTGCTCATTCACAAGCTCCTTAGTTTGGAGCTAATTCATAGGACTCTATTAGAGCAACGCCGATGACGCCGGTACATCATATCACCGTCTGTGTTTGCACTTATCGGCGCCCGGAATTGCTCAAGTTATTGCTACTGCGACTAGCTGACCAGGAAAATGGAGGTCTATTCGATCACTCAGTAGTTGTTGTCGACAACGACGTCTTGAAATCAGCGAAGTCGGTCGTGGAAAAGATAGCAACAAGCGCGCAGATTCCAATTATTTACCATGTCGAGCCACGGAGGAACATCGCTTTAGCGCGAAACAAGGCACTGGAGAGCGTCGAAGGAGATTTCGTCGCATTTATCGACGACGATGAGTTGCCGGTTCCTGACTGGCTGCTCCGTTTGTTGAAAACCTGTTTGCAGACCGGAGTTGATGGTGTGCTGGGGCCCGTTGTTCCTCGGTACGAGGTCGAACCACCGATATGGGTAACGAAGAGTCGATTATATGATCGTCCGCGTCACCAAACTGGCGTGCTCATTGATCGAAGCGAAGGGCGCACAGGCAATCTTTTGTTTCGGCGTTCCCTGCTTCACGGTGAGGTCTCTGTCTTCAGGCCACAATTCGGAAGCGGCGGCGAAGACCGCGATTTATTCGCGCGCTGGATGAATGCTGGCAGACGCTTTGCTTGGTGTGACGAAGCCGTTGCGTACGAAGCTGTGCCTGCCGTGCGATGGAAATCGTCGTTTCTAATCCGTCGCGCGCTTCTTCGCGGTCAAATGTCCCTCGGCCAGGCTCAAGGCCGGATGATGAAAGTGATGCGGTCATGTGTGGCTGTTCCTCTTTACATCTTTGCTCTGCCATTCCTCTGGTGCGCTGGACGCCATGTGTTCATGAAATATGCGATCAGCCTGTTCGATCATCTCGGTAGACTCCTTGCGTGCCTGAGACTCAGGCCAATCAAAGAGACTTACGTCACCGAGTAACTACTGAAACGATGGATCTCACATCTTTTTCAGACGCAATCATCGAGCGCGAAGCTCCGGTTCTGGTGACCGGGGCCGCTGGCTTTATAGGAAAAAGTGTTGTGCGGAGCTTGTTGAACGCCGGATTCCGCAACGTGCGTTGCCTCACTCGGTGCCTTTCAAAATCGGCCGATCGGTTGGGCTTGATATCCAGTCAGGGCATTGCTCCGCATATGGAAGTAATCCGCGGAAATTTGTTGTCCCGCAAGGATTGCCTGGCAGCAACGCGCGGCATCGCTGTCATTTACCACCTTGCAGCAAGCACGGGCGAAAAGTCATTTCCGGATGCCTTCATGAATTCGGCGCTGGCGACCCGAAACCTGATAGAAGCGTTTTTGCAGAATGGACGGCCAAGACGTTTCGTGAATGTGAGCTCCTTTGCGGTTTACTCGAACCGCGGTTTAAAACGCGGTGCAGTCCTGGATGAGACATGTCCGTTGGAAGATTCGCCTCAGGAGCGCTTCGATCCTTACGCTTTTGGCAAGCTTAAACAGGAAGAGATCGTAAAACAATACGGGATCGAACAGAAGTTACCTTACGTGATTGTCCGTCCCGGTACGGTATTTGGGCCCGGCAAGCAAACCCTAACAGGACGGATTGGTATTGATACGTTCGGTTTCTTTATGCATCTCGGCGGGTCTAACCAGCTTCCATTAACGTTTGTTGATAACTGTGCCGAAGCGATTGTTTTGGCCGGCCTGAAGCGAGGAGTCGATGGCGAGGTGTTTAACATCGTCGATGACGAGTTGATCACGAGCAGCGAATTTTTGACTGCACATAAAAGAGCTGTAGGAAGTTACTTTTCGCTTCGGGTGCCTTATCCGCTGGCATACCTCTTAAGCCTGGCATGGGAGAACTACTCGAAATGGTCTAAGGGTCAGTTGCCCCCGGTGTTTAACCGCCGGCGTTGCGCAGCAGAGTGGAAGGGTAACCGTTTCTCAAACTCCAAGATCCGGGAGCGACTTGGATGGCGTCCCCGGGTGCCGATGAAGAAGGCGCTGGAAGCGTTCTTCGGTCAATTTGGCGCGAGAGGCATGACAACCTGAATCGTTTGGCGGTTTCAGCCCGGGCGACACATGATCGCCCTGCTCACATGTTAAAGATTGCCATAATCGGCTGCGGCAAGATTGCCGATGATCACGTCCATGCAATCAGCCGGATCCAGGATTGCACGATTGTAGGGTTGTGCGACCGCGAACCCTTGATGGCGCAGCAATTGGGGGAGCGGTCTGGTATCGCTACCTGCTCGTCAGACGTTGACGAACTATTACGCACAGCCAATCCAGATGTTGTGCACATCACCACGCCGCCACAAACGCACTTTGAACTGGCCCGTCGTTGTCTGGAGTATGGCTGCCATGTATACGTTGAAAAACCTTTCACGCTCGATGCCCTCGAAGCAGAGCAGGTCATTGAGTTAGCAAAAAGGGTTGGTCGTAAAATAACAGTGGGGAATGACTGCCTGTTTACCAATGCCGCGATGACTTGCCGCAAGATGGTGAACGAGGGCTTCTTAGGGGGCGCCCCCGTTCACATGGAGAGCTTTTACTGCTATGAGCTGCAAGGGACCTATGCCGGTGCGCTGTTGGGCGATCGAACCCACTGGGTGCGACAATTACCGGGTAAACTCCTGCATAACATCATCAGCCACGGTATTGTTCGGATCGCTGAGTACCTTCAGGACGATGATCCATTGGTAATCGCTCATGGTTTCACGAGCCCATTGCTGGATGAGCTCGGAGAAGAGGAAATCGTGGACGAGCTTCGAGTAGTTATCGCCAGTCGAGCCGGCGGTACGGCGTATTTTACATTTTCATCTCAAATGCGGCCGTCGCTACATCAATTTCGGCTGTACGGCCCGGTAAACGGCCTCATCCTCGACGATGACGACCATTCTGTCGTCAAACTCTTTGGGCGGCGTTACAAGAGCTATGCCCAAAAATTCATACCCTCGTTTAACTTTGCGACCCAGCATCTCTACAATCTCAAACGCAACCTGACGCTGTTTCTCCGGCGCGATTTTCACATGAAAGCTGGCATGAAAAATCTTATAGAAGGTTTTTATTGTTCGATAACACAGGGCAAGCCGGTGCCTATTTCCTATCGTGACATTCTGCTCACGTGCAAAATAATGGACGCCATATTCGCGCAGACACCGCAAAAGCGAACGAGATCCCGGCAGCAACACGAAATTGTAGCCGGTAAATTCTCGGGATGTGAACCCCAGGAGGTGGTGGCGCTGGCGCGTGCGTAAGCATGGACGGCATGACTGCGAGGCCTCGTCGATCTTAGTCTTTTTCACAGCGTAAGGTTTCATAATGCGCTTTCTAGCGATTCTTCTTTGCGTCCCCTTTATTTGGTGGCTGTGGCAGCGCGATGTCAAAGCGCGTCCTGGGTTTTCGCGAACCTTCTGGATACCTGTATTCTGGATGCTGATTTTAGGTTCGAGGCCGTTGTCATGGTGGCTGGGTATCACGGGCTCGGGTAGTAGCGATCTGGAAGGAAACTGGTTTGACCGATTGTTATACCTGGGCCTCATCTTTGCTGCGATCTACATTCTATCCAAACGCCAGATTTCCTGGGGAGCTCTCATCGAGCAAAATAAGGCACTCGTATTGTTCTATGCTTTCCTGCTGGCAACGCTAATCTGGGCTCCATTCCCGTTCGTGGCTTTCAAACGATGGTTCAAGGACATCGGCGCGATCTTCATCATACTTCTGGTGCTCACTGAGACAGACCCATTGGAAGCGAGCAAAGCGTTGTTTGCCCGCTGCGCGTACGTCTGGTTCCCGTTATCTGAGATTTTTGCCAAATATTTCCCTGGTATCGGACGCGAATATTCACACGGCGGGAGCGCGATGTACAGTGGCGTCACTCCGCATAAGAACACACTTGGAGCAATCATTTTCATAGCTGCATTTTTTCTCATAACAGAATTGTTTGACGCAAACAGACCGTTATTTGGGCGACCGTTAAAAACCGGACGTTTCACTCGATTCTTGAGCGGTCATCATTTTACCATACTCATCACGCTCATCATGGGCATGTGGTTGCTCCGGCTATCAAGCAGCCGGACTTCACAGATCTGCTTCGTTATCGGCGTGGTGATCATTCTGGCACACAAGATACCGGTGCTCAGGGAAAACCCGCGTCGCGTAGTGCTCCTTTGCCTGGTCGGCCTTCCGATATTCTATGTTTCAAACAAGGTATTCGGGATATCGGATGAGCTTTTGGCTCTCATTGGGCGAAATCCCACCTTGACCGGGCGAACGGAAATTTGGGAAGCAATTAAACAAAAGCCGGTAAACCCTGTGATAGGCATCGGTTACATGATGTATTGGGACTATTCCGGCGGAGTCGACCTTGAACGTGAAACCGTGCAGTACAAAACGTCACATAATGGTTATCTCGATACTTATCTTGATGGCGGTGCACTCGGCTTGTGTTTTCTTGGTATCATGCTGCTGGCAGTAGGCAGGAGGGCCACGCGTGAATACCTCATGGGGTCGCAGTGGGGACGCCTGGCTTTCGCGGTCTTCGTTACGATGCTTCTGTACAACGTTACAGAAACGACCTATGGGCGACGTAGCGCTCTTTGGTTTGCGTTTCTGCTGTTTGCGCTGCAATGCCGGGGCGCTTTGCCGTTTTGGCGTGTTACGGAGGACGAAGTAGTAGGTCCCTTGGCCGAAGATGGAGAGCTTGTGGTAGTCGGGGCTTCTCGGTCTTCGGTTAGTTACCGGTGAAAGCTTCTTTCGAGCGAGTGAAGACCAAGGCTCGACGTATCGTTTCAATGAGCCTGGCTCGCCGTGTTGTGCATATGAGGAACGCGGTGCCGTTGATCACATTCACATTTGATGATTTTCCGCGGTCTGCACTGAGGGAAGGGGGCGCGATTCTGGAAGGTCACGGGGTCAGCGGGACGTTTTTTGCATCATTCGGTCTGATGGGACGGAATGGGCCGGCAGGAGAAATGTTTCGCCCTGATGACGTCGGTTACGCTCTAGAGCGCAATCATGAACTGGGTTGCCACACTTATGATCATTCTCACGCGTGGAACACGCCAGCCCGCCAATTTGAAGCTTCAATTCTTCGCAATCGAGAAGCGTTGCAGAAACAGGTGCCAGGCGCATTATTTAAGACTCTTTCCTATCCGAGCAGCTGTCCTCGACCCGAAACGAAACAAAGGATATCGAAGTATTTCGATTGCTGCCGTGGCGGAGGCCAGGCATTGAATGTCGACTCGCTGGATCTCAATTTTGTGACCAGTTACTTTCTGGAACAGATGAAGGATGATTTCGAGCTGGTTTCCTCGTTAATCGAAGCAAATCGTCGTGCTCGGGGTTGGTTGCTATTCTCGACCCACGATATTTCAGAGAGGCCAAGCAGGTTTGGCTGCACACCGAACTTCTTCGAGGAAGTTTTGCGACGAGCAGTGAGATCGGGTGCGACGATTGTTACTGTTTCCGAAGGGTTGAATAGAATATACAACACGAATGCAGCCTATGCCACAGCGTCGCAGGACGTGTCACAAACAAGTCGGCTTCATGTCAGCTCTATGCTTTGACGCTCATGTCTTCATCCGCGACACGCGTTCAAGGCGTGCTTGTGTTTCTCGCGAGCTCGCTGGCGATTTTGCCAGGCAGAGCTGACATTATTCCAGCTGATCGCCGGATGACGTGGCAGGGTAACGTTGGTGTGCCCGGCGGGATCCCAAACCGAACCGAGATCTTCGTGAACGTTAAGACGACATCCAATCCACGATATCACTGCGCGGGAGACGGGGTCACGAATGATGCGGCGGCGTTGCAGGCCGCGCTAAAAGCCTGCCCGGCAGGTCAGGTGGTTTACGTGCCAGCGGCGACATACCGGATCGCCACACCAGTCGACGCGAACGTAAGCAACAAAACGTTACGAGGAGACGGGATGGGTAAAACGGTATTTAGACTGACAGACGGCACCGGCCGATTTCAATTCGGCCGCGGTCAGAATGCCAGACCAGGTGCCAAGTCCGCGTCGAATGTATCGGTGCTTGTGACGTCAGGAGCCACCGCCGGGAGCGCAGTCTTAACCGTGAAAGACACGTCGATCATCCGCAAAAATAACCTGGTGACTCTCCGAATGGATACGCCAACATGGATCCACAAAGTCACAGCGGATCGGGAAGGGGCGGACAGCACGGACGATCTGTTCAAGATGACCTTTAAGGTGGTTAGTAAAACAGCCACGACGATCACCATTACACCCCCACTGCCAATGACAGTCTCGAAGTGGAATCCACGTCTTCTCGGTTCGGGGTACCATGAAAGCGGTTACTTAACGTCGGGCTTTGGCATGGAGGATTGCACAGTCGACGCCTGGGATGGTTCTCCGTTTCCTGTCAAGCTTGTGCAGGCATGGGGCTGCTGGTTCAAGGGCGTCGAGTTACACGGGACTAAGTCGCGCCAGCTTTTTCTAAATACAGTTTCCGCAAGCGTAATCCGTGGCTGCTACACTCACGACACGCAAGGCTCCGGTCCAAATCATGAAGGAATCGATTTCTTTGAAAATTGCTGTTGGAACCTGGTTGAAGACAACATCAGCGTAAACGCTGGCAATCCGGCGATCATGTTTGGTGACAGCCGGGGCGGCTGCGTCGGAAACGTAGTGGCTTATAACTATACACATTTGGATGATTCGCCAAAGACCGGAGCTATCTTCAGGGTGACTATTAATGATAGCCACGGCGCAGGAGGTAACATGCTGAACCTCTATGAGGGTAACGTTGCTAAGGGATTCATCGCCGATGGGTACTTCGGAAGCGCTTCTCACGGGACACTGCTTCGGAATTTTATCAATAACACCAGCAGTAATCTCGGTCCGGTCTGCGTAAACCTTGATCATTACTCAGTTTATTACAACATCATTGGAAACGTCCTTGGCTCGCCAACGGCTCAAGAATCTGCATACGAAACAGAAGCGACCGGATATCAAAGCGTCATCTACAGGTTCGGGTACCCGAACATGGGCAACTTCGCCTGGGACGGCCCGTCCAATACCGAGGGGGCGCCGAATCCGCTTTATGGTGGCCGGCACACAATCGGACCAACTACTCCGCCTGATTACCATCTTTCTCCCAATGCCAGAACAAAAGCTCAGGCGCTTGATCTCAACGTCAAAAGCACAGTCATCAGACACGGTAATTACGATTACGCCACTAAGTCGACGGTTAACTTCGATCGCACAGGAGGGCAGGCCAAGCAGCCCGGCATCGTGTGGGAGACTGATGATTCCCGGGGAACAGGCGTTGATTTTTCGGACCACGAAATTCCGAAAAGCTATTACCTGCAGGATAAGCCCGCATGGTGGCCGCCTAACGTGCCATGGCCGCCCATAGGCCCCGACAAACAACCGATGGTGAGCGCAATTCCAGCCGAGATTAGATTCAGCGCACTAAAAGCAGCAGAGAACTCCGCCGGGGTCACTCGTACCCACGCAGCTTCTACGTCTCGTTAAGCAGGTTGCGTGTTGTGATTCCAGGCGCGGCGAAAGGTCGCCGGATTCAGTAGGGTGGTACTCAACTTTCAGGATGTTACCGTTAGTTTCCATACTTATTCCAGCATACAACGCTGAAAGGTGGATAGCTGAGACGCTCAGGTCGGCTTTGTCGCAGAGCTGGCCTAATAAGGAAATTATCGTGGTCGACGGTGGTTCAACGGATAACACATTGGCGGTTGCCCGCCGGTTCGCGTCCCCCGACGTTAGGGTTGTATCACGACGCAACAACGGCGCGAGTGCGGCCAGGAACGCCGCCTTGGAGCTTGCGCGCGGCGATTACTTCCAATGGCTGGATGCCGATGATCTGCTCGCGCCGGACAAAATCGCGGCGCAGATGCAAGTTGCGGATGGTGCAAGTAATCGAACACTCCTTTGCTCGGCGTGGGGCACATTCATGTATCGCATTTCGAAGGCGCGATTCTCGCCGACATTGCTCTGGACTGACCTCACGCCGCTCGACTGGTTCCTTCGGAGGATGAGAGACAATCTTCACATGCAGACAGCTACGTGGTTGGTTAGCCGTAAGCTCACAGAAGAGGTAGGACCGTGGGACGTTCGCCTATCCCTGGACGATGATGGTGAATATTTCTGCCGCGTGATCTGCGCGAGCAATGCCATTCGATTCGTGCCCGCAGCGAAAGTGTTTTATCGCGACGCCGCATTCCGACGCCTGAGCACAATTGATCGATCCGATGAAAAATTGGAGTCGCAGTTTCTTTCAATAAAACTCCAGGTTGAACATGCGCTGTCAGTTGAAGATAGCGAGCAAATGCGCGCGGCGTGTCTGCAGTTCTTGCAGATTTGGTTATTTTGTTTCTACGGTGTTCGCGAGGACCTGGCCAACGAGCTCAACCAATTGGCAGTTAGTCTTGGAGGTCGACTGAGAGTTCCTGAACTGCGAAAGAAATATCGCTGGATACAGCACATCGCGGGGCAAACAATCGCACGCCGAGCCCAGGAGCTTCTGCCCCGATCGAAATGGGCGCTGATCCGATTCTGGGAGTTTGGCCTTTCCGGAGTCGAACAAATACTGTCTGCAAACCGATGAGTGTAGGGGTCTCTAACGGAACTAACACTCAAAGCAGAGAGGGTGTCGGTGCTGGTGCGATGCGCGGGTCGCAGCAGCACTTTACAACAGACCATCTCCTGACGGACCTCAAAGGACGAACCATTTCAAGCGGATTCGTTACCATTTCGGCACAGGCGGGGAAATTCGTCTTGATGCTTTCGTCGACGATGGTGCTGGCTCGTTTGCTGACTCCGCGCGATTTCGGATTGGTCGCGATGGTAACAACCGTGGTCGGCTTCTTGCGCGTGTTTAAAGATGCCGGGTTATCCATAGCCACCGTTCAGCGAGAGAAGATTACGCACGCACAGGTATCGAATCTTTTTTGGATTAATTTGGGTGTAAGTGCCCTGGGAAGTTTAGCCTTGGCGGGTTCGGCGTGGATCATTGCAAGATTTTATCATAACAGCCAGTTGGTGCCTATCGCGCTCTTCTTATCGCTTACTTTTGTAATTAGCGGTTCTACTTTTCAGCATCAGGCACTTTTGAAACGCCAAATGCGGTTCAAGGCCCTGGCTGTGATTGAGGTCGGCTCGATGGCGTTTAGCGTTGTTGTCGGTATTGCGATGGCAGCCTCTGGATATGGTTATTGGTCCTTGGTCTGGTCTACCCTCGCTGCGGAAGTAGCGAGCCTCATCCTTACCTGGTCGATATCTCAGTGGCGCCCACGATTTCCAACGAGAGGGAGCGGTGTTGGCCCACTTGTGACTTTTGGCGCGCATAAGACCGCCGGCGATTTGGTAATGTCCGTCGCGCGAGGAGCCGACAATCTTTTGATCGGCCGTTTCTTTGGATCGGCAGCGCTGGGTCTGTATTCCCGAGCTGGCGCGCTATTGGTGCGGCCTTTGGAACAGCTTCTCATTCCCATTAACACTGTGATGATTCCTGCGTTGTCGCGGTTGCAATCTCAACCCGAGCGATATCGAGCTACATTTTTCCGTGCCTACGAAGCGATAGCTCTATTTGCATTCTTCGGGGCAGGATTGCTGTTGGCCCTGGCGCGGCCGTTGACGGCGGTGTTATTGGGACCGAAATGGCAACAAGCAGCGGTGATTTTCGCCGCATTCACAATCGCCGCCCTTTCGATTCCCATGGCTTACGTTTCAGGGTGGTTATTCACCAGTCAAGGTCGAGGGCGCGATATGATGACCACGCAGGTAATTAACGCTTTCGTAACGCTAGGTTCGTACATAGTCGGGTTGCCCTTTGGACCCCTGGGCGTGGCTTTTGCGTTTTCGATTTCTGGCCCATGTCTTAGAATCCCTATCAGTTATTTTTTCGCGGGTCGTCGTGGTCCGGTTAAAGCGGCAGATCTATGGCGAATTTTCCTCGTGCATTTGCCGGTCTGGGCCGCTGTCGTTGCCGGCACCGCGGTTGCGCGGTCAATGGTCATCCACTTGCGGCCGGTGTATCAACTGCTGATTTGTGCGCCAGTTGGCGTCATAGTTGGAATCGCGTTGATCCTGATATTGAGCCCACAGCGGCGAGTAGCCGTTTATCTTTTCAGAACGCTGCGAGAGGTTGTGAGGCTTAAGCAAACTGGTCTGCGAACGGCCATGGCATGATGAAAGACAGCCAGCCGCTGAGTACTTGTAAGTCAACTACTCTGTCCATCTCGTGATTAATTGATCCTTAATGAATAGCAAAATCACCGACTTTAAGCATGTGTTTGTCTGTGGCCTTCATCGCAGCGGGACCAGTGTGCTTGCTCGTAATGTTGCCAGGCTTGAGAACTGCACAGGTTTTAAGAACACAGGGGTCATCGAGGACGAGGGACAATTTCTCCAGGATGTGTACGCATCCGATCACACCCGTGGTGGCGCCGGCAACTTTGGCTTTCACCCGGGCTCCCGGCTTACAGAAGCTTCCGACCTACTTACAAAACGAAACGCAGAAAGGCTGCGGCAGTGCTGGGAAGGTTATTGGGATCCTGCCAAGCACATTCGGATCGAGAAGACGCCAGGCAATCTACTGAGAACCCGTTTTTTGCAGGCAGTATTCCCAAACGCGTATTTCGTCGTTTTGAAGCGACATCCTCTTGCAGTGAGCATGGCGACTCAAAAATGGAAGCTTACCGTTCAATCGCTTGATCGCTTGTTCAAACATTGGCTGTATTGCCATGAACTTTTCGAACAGGACAAACAGTATTTGCACCATCTGTATGAGCTACGATATGAAGATTATGTTAACGAACCGGAGAGATTTCACCACACCATAGCGGAGTTCATCGGCACAGGTGTTCCGAAACCGGTTAAAGAAGATAGCTTTCGCGCCGTGGTGGCATGGCGCAAACCTGCGGGCAGGCCCGTTCCGGAAAAAAATATGGAACCAACGAGCGCGGTGCATAACCGAAAGTATTTCGATCGATGGAGGGAGCTTTGTACGAGGTCGCCTTTCAGGAGCTATTACGTTTACCTGGCCGACAAATACGAGTCGAGGTTTGCGAGGCATGAGTACTCGTTGCTTGAAGGGTTGCATTCAAGTTTATCGCCACGCAAAGCATATCACTCGTTAGGCCCCGTACTTTGCGTCGGAGCAGATGCAGTTGCCTGGATTCGGCGCCTGCTTGCCCGAAGCAAGGAATTCATCCGGATTACATTGAAGCAGATTTTACCCGAGCTGATCGTGGATAAGGTCAGAAAGCTGCGCCAACAAAGATCTGCTGAATGCAACTCGAAACGTTCCGCACCATCCGGTACGGAGTCGGCGAAAGTGCATTGCTAAGTTTCCGAGCATGAGTTGTCTAACGCTCGTCCGCTGCACGGGTTCACTGTTTAATGAAATCTTCCGATCCAGTGCCGCAAAGGCTCTGCGGAATATTTTCGCGGAAGCCCCGCTGGGGGCTTTCCGGACTTGGTTGGCTACTGGTGTTGCTGGTCGGTTGCTCGTTTGCGGTATTCCTGTTTCGAAACGCGGGGCCGTTCTTAGCCGAAACGCATCGCGTTCCCGCCAACACGCTCGTCGTTGAAGGCTGGATACATGAATACGCGATTCGCGCGGCAGTCGGAGAGTTTAGGGAAGGAGCTTACCAGCGATTATTTGCAACTGGCGGCCCTATCGTTGGAAGCGGCGGTTACATAAATGATTACCAAACATCGGCTTATGTTGGAGCCAATTTATTAAAGAAGAACGGTCTTTCTGATGATCTCGTTGAGATCGTTCCTTCACATGTGATCGACAGGGATAGGACCTACGCTTCGGCGGTAGCGTTACGGGATTGGTTGGACCAGCACAACACCAAAATACAGAGTTTCAATATCGTTACCGAAGGGGCGCATGCCCGCCGGACCAGGTTAATGTTTGAGGACGCTTTCGGGAAGGATGTTACTATCGGTGTGATCGCTGTAGCGAATCCTGACTACAACGAGGGTCACTGGTGGCGATATAGCGAAGGCGTGAAGGAAGTCACCAGTGAAGCTCTCGCTTATCTATACGCCTGCTTTTTCTTTCATCCCTCAGAGCCACCGGCCGGTGAGAGTTCAAATCGAGTTTCACAGGTTAGTCGTTAATATAACATGAAGATTGCCGTTGTTGGGCTTGGGTACGTTGGGTTGCCGCTTTCGCTTCAGTTTGCTCGTTCGTGCACGGACGTGCTCGGAATAGATGTAGACGCGAACAAGGTGGAACAGCTTAACAACGGACGAAGTTATATTGACCAGATCGATCATTCCGCTGTCGAGGACCTGGTTCGGGCCGGCAAATTTGTAGCGTCGACGGATTTTGGTCTGATTAAAACCGCCGAAGCAGTTGTTGTTTGCGTGCCAACGCCGCTGACAAAGAATCGAGAGCCTGATCTTTCCTTCATCATACAGACCGGGATGTCGGTAGCGCCGCATCTGGCAAAAGGAAGTCTGGTCGTTTTGGAATCCACCACCTATCCCGGCACGACGGAGGGCGAATTCCGTGCGGTGCTGGAACAATCATCAGGCATGAAAGCCGGCATCGATTTTCATCTGGCATTTTCGCCAGAACGGGAAGACCCCGGGAACGGACAAAGCAAGGTGAAACGTATTCCAAAGGTCGTGGGCGGTTACACGCCGGCTTGTCGCGATAAGGCGATGGCACTGTACTCTCGCGCAATTGATACTTTGGTGCCTGTTTCGTCGTGCCGCGCGGCTGAGGCCACCAAGCTGTTAGAGAACATATTCCGAAGCGTTAACATCGCGTTAGTGAACGAGCTAAAGGTCGTCTACGATGCG
The DNA here is from genome assembly GCA_036522635.1 of Candidatus Udaeobacter sp. GTDB lineage: Bacteria > Verrucomicrobiota > Verrucomicrobiia > Chthoniobacterales > UBA10450 > Udaeobacter. The sequence continues at coordinate 28,731 of DATDFM010000021.1, forward strand.
ATGGGCATCGACGTCTGGGAAGTGATTGAAGCGGCTAAGACAAAGCCGTTTGGTTTCATGGCGTTCTATCCTGGGCCGGGACTGGGGGGCCACTGTATTCCTATCGATCCATTTTATCTTACCTGGAAAGCGCGCGAATACCATCAGCATACGCGCTTCATAGAACTGGCTGGCGAAATCAATACGCGTATGCCGGAGCATGTCGTCCACCGTTTGGCTGATGCTCTCAACTCTCGCCAAAAATCCATCAGTGGTTCGCGAATTCTTGTTTTAGGTTTGGCCTATAAGCCTAACGTTGACGACGAACGGCAGTCCCCGAGCTACGTTTTAATGGAGCTATTGGAGCAGCGTCACGCAGAAGTGGACTATTACGATCCGTACATTCCAGTGATCAAACCAACGCGTGAGCACGCGCAATTTGCCGGAAAAAAATCAGTCGAGTGGAACCGCACAACGATCCAGAAGTACGATGTGGTGTTAATCGCAACGAACCATTCGTGCGTCAATTACCGAGATCTAGCGGACTGGTCACCGTGCATCGTGGACACCCGTAACGCGATGGCTTCCATCCCCGCTAGTTCTGGAAAGATTTGGAAAGCTTAAATAATTTGAGATCGCCGCCATTCTGTTCGTGCGGCCGACCGCAGTGAATAACAACACAGATCCTCACTGGCTGCTGTGGCATGGCTTCTTACGATCAGCCGAAGAGTTTCCGGCGTCGGCAGCCATCGATGTGGGTGGCCACGAAGTGACGTACAGCCAGCTAGCGGAGCGGGCGAAGCGCTTGGCAGCGACCATTCAGAAAACCGCATGGCTTGACGGAGTGCCGATGACGGCGGTTTTCGTTTACCGGTCGCAAACTGCATATTCTGCCGTGTTGGGAGCTTTGATGGCCGGGCACGCATACGTGCCTTTAAATCGTACCTTCCCAGTCGAGCGGACACGACTGATGTTACAGAAATCGATGTGCCGATCGGTCATCGTTGATGCCGGCTCCGAAGGGCAGTTGGTCAAGTTATTGGAAGGCATGACTCTTCCGCTTGTAATAATCTGTCCGGATGCAACTAACGTCACGGAGTTATCGACTCAATTCCCTGCGCATCGATTTGTAGGAGCAGATCAGCTGGCCGACGCTAATCAGTGGCGTCCCGCGAATGTGGCGCCCGACTCCATAGCATATCTGCTGTTCACATCAGGAAGTACGGGGGAACCGAAAGGTGTGATGGTATCGCACGCAAACGTGCTTCACTACGTGCGCTGTGTTACCGGGCGTTTCGGATTCAACAGCAACGATCGTGCTTCCCAAACATTCGATCTTACCTTTGACTTATCAGCGCATGACATGTTCGTGACATGGGAGACGGGAGGTTGCGTGTGTTGTCCCACCCGGAAGCAACTGATCAAGCCCGATCAGTACATCAATGATGCACGGCTCACAGTTTGGTTCTCGGTGCCCGCGACTGCGGCGTTCATGCGACGATTGGGAGTGCTTAGGCCGGATATGTATCCTGGACTGCGCGTGAGTTTGTTCTGTGGTGAAGCATTGCCTTCAGACACCGCCCGTCAGTGGGCCCTCGCTGCCCCTAATTCTGTTATTGAGAATCTCTACGGTCCCACTGAACTAACGATCGCGTGTACCGGCTATCGATGGGACAATGAAACTTCGCCGGCTGAATGTGAGCACGGCATCGTACCAATCGGCCAACCATTCGAAGGAATGGACGCGCTGGTCGTGGACGAGAATTTGGACGAGGTGCCGCATGGTATGAGTGGTGAACTGGTTGCGACGGGCCCGCAGCTAAGCCCCGGCTATTGGCAAAATGAGGAAATGACTCGACGGACATTTGTCCAAATTTCGGGCAAAGCCGCGAAGTACTACAGAACCGGGGATCGCGTCCTGCGCCGCGCGACCGACGGAGTCCTCGTTTATCTCGGGCGACTGGATAACCAGATCAAGATTTTGGGACACCGGGTTGAATTGGGTGAAATCGAAGGCGTTATAAGGCAGGTGTCGGGAGTGGAAGGCGTGGTTGCGTTGGGATGGCCTCTAACAGCCGGCGGCGCGGAGGCGATAGAAGTTTTCATAGAGACTGAGTATTCCGACGCGAGTGCATTAAGAACGGAACTGAAAGAGAAGCTGCCTGTCTACATGCTTCCTCGGCACGTGCGGATCTTACGATGCTTTCCCAAAAATCAGAATGGCAAATACGATAGAAAGGCTTTGCAGGCGATCCTTCAAGCGGGTGTTGAACAAGTCAAAGATCAAGTACCCGTTCGTTTATCGGCTGCTAAAACAGGCATACACGGGTGGAGCTAATCGCAAAGGAGGGGCGACTGGATTCCATCTGCCCTAAGTTATTCTACCTAGGTAGTGAGATTACAGTTTATTCACCAAACATGTCTTGAGCCAACAGCTGTCCCGTGTCACACATAATAACGCTAAAGAAGGAAAATTGATAGCGGCCGAGGCCGTTGTTTGTAACGAATGAATAACGATTCGGTAATTAAGTAACATGTTTCACCAGGGGATTAAGGGCAAATGCCGGGATCGGTCAGTGGTACGTCGTCTAGTCGTGGACAGAGGCTAAGCCGTGAGATATTAGTTTCACAGTTGGCCAGTCTGTGGCTGGCCGCATTCTTTGTCTCGGTAGGCTTTGCAGGAATTGCGCCCGCAAACGGCCAGACGCCTGCTACTATCGGTCAATTTTCATCGGTAATGACATGGCCCTATCAAGCCGTGCATGCGCATCTGTTGCCAACCGGAAAGGTATTATGGTGGCCGGCATTCGCGAATGGCGACAATCCAACAATCTGGAATCCATCCACTAACACAAACACTTCAATTAACCAAGTGGGCGCTAACATTTTTTGCGCGGGGCACGCTTTTCTTCCCGACGGCCGGCTCCTGGTTGGAGGTGGACATATAAGCAATTGGGTTGGCCTACCCAATGCATATATCTTTGATTCTGCGAATAACAGCTGGACACGATTGCCCGACATGAACGACGGACGATGGTATCCCACCGGCACTACACTTTCCAATGGCGACGTGCTAGTGAGCAGCGGCACGATCCGGACGGGAGTTACCAACGTTGAGCCGCAGGTGTGGCAGACCGCTACTGGATTGTGGCGTAATCTGACCAATGCCCATTTGGAACTACCTTTTTATCCCTACATGTTCGTGGCGCCGAACGGAAAAGTCTTTTGTGCCGGGCCAAGCCAGACAACGCGATATCTCAATGTTACCGGGGCCGGTAGTTGGAGTACCCTCGCAAATAGCAACTACGGTACTCGCAACTGGGGGTCGGCAGTCATGTACGACAGCGGCAAGGTTTTACTTATGGGTGGAAGCCCTTGTGGATTTTACTCTACTGACTGCACGACAACTCCGACGGCAACCGCTGAAACTATTGACCTTAATAGCCCAACGCCTGCCTGGTCCTACACCGGGACAATGGTCACCGGAGGGCGCAAACTTTTTAACGCGACTCTGCTTCCGGACGGAAGAGTGTTTGTTTCTGGTGGAAGCCGAGGAGTTGAGTGTCCGACCTGTACTAATCTGATCCAACCGGCCTCCACGTGCGAGATGTGGGACCCAGCGACCGGGGTTTGGACGCCGATGGCAAGCCTTAGCAAGGTGCGTACTTATCACTCGACCGCGGTGTTACTGCCCGACGGCCGTGTTTTGTCAGCCGGCGGTGTCGCCGGCGGCTCGTCAGCTGAAATCTATTCGCCACCTTATCTGTTCCGGGGTTCGCGTCCGACTGTCACGTCAGCACCGACAAGCGTCGGATACGGCCAATCATTCTTCGTAGGCACGCTCGACGGCTCGACCATTTCCAGTGTCAGCCTGATTGCTCTTACTTCGGTGACACATGGTTTTAACATGAGTCAGCGGATTGTTCGACCTTCCTTTTCTCAAACAACAGGCGGTCTGACTATTACGGCACCTTCAGGCGGTAACATTGCGCCCCCTGGCTATTACATGCTCTTCATTTTGAACGGGAATGCGGTTCCTTCCGTGGCGAAGATCATCCAAATTGGCAGTACCTTAGCTAGCCCGACGCCAACACCGAGCGCGAGTCCAACTGCCACGGCGTCTGCTACACCGACGGCAACACCCACGGCTACGCGCACACCTACTCCGACACCGACGCCTACGTTTACGCCAACACCAACGGCTACAGTGGCCCCCAGCCCGACGCCTACGGCAACTACAGCTCCTACACCGAGTCCCAGTCCCACCCCGACTGCCACCGCAACAGCAACAGCAACAGCAACAGCAACAGCAACAGCAACAGCAACAGAATCGTCGATACCGGCAGCTCCCTCAAATCTGATTGCGACTGCGGTGTCCTCGACTCAGATAAACCTGTCGTGGATGGATAATTCCAGCAACGAAAAAGGATTTAAAATCGAGCGGTCCACCAATGGCAGCAGTTTTACTCAAATCAATACCGTGGGTCCAAACGTTACCACTGCCTCGAGTGTAAGACTTGCGGCTTCGAAAACCTATTATTTCCGAGTCCGTGCTTACAACACGAATGGCAATTCCGGGTATTCGAATGTCGCAAACGCAACCACGTTCCCCAATGCGACACCTACTGCAACGGTAACAGCCACGTCGACACCCACCAACACGCCGACTGCAACAGCAACGGTAACAGCAACGTTTACTCCGACAGCAACCGCAACACTCACGCCCGTGAGCACGGCTACGGCGACGATCGCGCCTAGCCCATCGCCCACCGGGACCGCTACGGCAGCGCCAACATTTACACCGACGGCAACGGCTACATTCACACCTGCGAGCACACCCACGGCGACTGCAACATTCACGCCTACCAGTACGGCTACGGCCACAATTCCGCCTAGCCCGACACCCACCGCAACCGCAACTTACACGGCTACTCCTATTGCAAGTCCGACGGCGACCGCTACTTCGACTCCGAGTAACACTCCGATCGGATCGATCACGCCGACGCCTACTGTGACAGCAACGGCTACTTACACACCTACGGCAACGCCAACTCCCAGCGCAAGCGACACTCCAAACGCAACTCCAACCTCGACTGAGATGCCATCCGCCACCGGGAGTCCAATTACGAGTGCAACCCCCTTTCAGACGCCGACTTCGACACCATTACCAACCGCCACGACAACACCGCCATGAGAGGTGGATACAGGTTTACACGAAGGTTGTTCTCTAACAGACTTGGTTCAGTCGGTGCGATCGCCGTCCTTTTATGCGTGGCAGTTTGCGTGATGTTTTCACAAGATGCATGCGGACAAACGTCGAGATACAGTGTTTCGGAGATTCAGGCGGCAGGCGTCCCCAACGGACTTAATAATCTGGGCGAGATAGCTGGGCGAGCAGTTGATCCCGCAACCGGAGAAGGTCGAGCAACGAAATGGAACCATGGCGGGTCGCGCCGGAACATTCTGGGTAAGCTTGCAGGCGGAGATTATAGCTCTGCTTCAAAGATCAATGATGCAGGACAGATAGCTGGCGCCGGAAATATTTCTAATTCTATTGTTCCATTTGTCTGGGCTTCCGGTGCTGGTTTTCGGCGGATTCCGCTTCTGCCGGGTGACAACTGCGGGCAAGCGACTGCAATCAACAAGTTCGGCCATGTCGTTGGATACTCTTCTGGTCCCCACGGTAAGAAAGCTTTTCTATGGAAGCGCGGCAACAGTGTGAACGATCTCGGCGTGTTACCCGGTGGCAGTTACAGCACTGCTTCTGATGTGAACGACTCAGATGATGTTGTTGGCGCCTCGGGGAGTACGGCTGGTGACCGGGCGGTGTTATGGACTAATACCGGCAAGATAATCGACCTAGGAACGTTGCCAGGTGATGTTTCGAGTGAAGCAACAGCCATCAACAATAACGGAACGGTGATTGGTTACTCGAAAGGCTTTCAGGGGATTCGCGCATTCGTCTGGACTCAAGCGAGCGGCATGCAGCAGTTGGGGGCACTTCCCGGTGGAATTTCCAGCCGCGCACTTGCTATTAACGACACCGAAACAGTAGTGGGCGCTTCAACAACAGCCTCCGGAGATCGGGCGTTCGTCTGGACTAAACAGACAGGTATTCGAGATCTTAACGCGGAGGGCTCTCTAGTTTTCGGTGCAGTGCTTCTCGAAGCTCATGCGATCAATAACAGAGGCCAAATTCTCGCGCTCGGAATCAATACACATGAGATGGGAAATGACAGCGATTCGTCTTTATGCGCACCAGCACCGCCGTCGGGTTTTTTGCTGAGCCCGCAATAGTATAACCGCTGATTCAAGTGTTCAGTTTACAACATCGAAAGCTATTCTTGCTAACACATGCGATTAGTTCTGCGCGGATGCCAGCGGGAGCGATCGAATCCTACATGAACGAGTCAGAAAGTATTCTCGCAGCGGTCTATCGAGCAATCGATTGGATTAACGAGGAATTGCCGGCCGATCGAAAGCTTATCAAGGCGCCCGAAACTCAACTATTGGGAGCTGAATCGGTCTTAGACTCGATGCGTCTTGTGACTCTGATTGTCACAACAGAACGCGAGATAGAAGAAACATTCGGAATTGCTCTTACGTTAGCTGATGAACGCGCGCTGTCGATGGAAGCGAGTCCGTTTCAATCGGTTAAATCCCTGGCTGATTACGTTGCCAGCCTTATGAGAGAAACGAACAATGCGTAGGAACAAGGTGATGTTGATCACCGGCACGCGAAAAGGGATCGGTCGCGCCCTGGCCGAGCATTACGCTGGCAGTGGTTATCATGTAATCGGATGTAGCCGATCTCCGTTCGACGGCGAACTAGAAAACTACAGGCATTGCTGCCTTGATGTTGCTGACGAAGCAGCGGTCAAGGCGATGTTGTTCGAGGTTTCCAAGCGCGAGGGCCAACTGGATGTGCTCATCAACAACGCGGGCATTGCTTCGATGAATCATTCGCTCCTCACACCGCTAAATGTGGTGAACAGGATTATGGAGACGAATTTCGTCGGCACTTTTTTGTTCTGTCGCGAGGCCGCGCGCCTGATGCAGGAGTACCGATATGGACGGATCGTGAATTTTGTCACTGTGGCCGTTCCGTTGAAGCTGGAAGGCGAAGCGATTTATGCGGCCTCTAAGGCTGCGGTGATTTCACTAACGCAGGTTCTGGCACGTGAATTCGCAGATTTCGGGATCACCGTGAACGCGGTCGGGCCGACGCCGATAAAAACGGACCTTATCAGAGGCATTTCTCTGGATAAACTCGACGCACTGGTTGGCCGCCAGGCAATTCACCGTTACGGCGAGGTACGGGACGTGATTAACGTCATTGATTTTTTTGTGCAGCCGGGTAGCGATTTTGTTACTGGCCAGGTCATCTTTTTAGGAGGCGTTTGATGGTCCTCGATTTCCTGTTGGACACGTTTCGCAAGAATGGCGGGGCCGAGGCGGTGATATGGCGCAATCAAACTTGTCTGTACAGCGACTTGTTAAATCAAATAGATGTCTGGCGCGATTATCTGCACAAACATCGTATCAGGCCAGGGACAATCACAGCCATCGAAGCGGAGTTTTCTAAAAATTCGATCGCGTTGATGTTAGCCCTGATTGAAGGCGGCTGTATCGTGGTCCCATTAACATCTTCTGTCGCTGCGAACAAAACCGAGTTCATGGACGTCGCAAAAGTCGAAGCGCTGGTGGAATTTGATCGGCTCGATGAGCCGCGATTAACGCGCTTTGAGGCTTCCGAAACTCACGAGATGGTTCGGCAGTTGCGCAACCGACAGCACCCGGGCTTGATCTTGTTTTCATCTGGTTCTACCGGGAAAAGCAAGGCTGCGGTTCACGACTTAATCCCCATGCTCGGCAAGTTCAAGGTCCAGCGGCATGCTCGGCGTGCCATTGCATTCCTGCTTTACGATCATATCGGCGGGTTTAACACGATGCTATATCAGCTCTCGAACGCAGGATGCATTGTGACAGTGGAGAATCGGGATCCTGATTCGGTGTTACGTGCGGTAGAACGGCACAGGGTGGAGCTGTTACCAACTTCACCCACATTCATCAATCTCGTTCTGCTTAGCGATGCGTACCGGCGCTACGATTTGTCTTCCTTGAAGATCGTCACCTATGGGACTGAGCCAATGCCAGAGAGCACCTTGCGCCGATTTCATCAGGTGCTGCCGCACATTCAACTTCAACAGACGTACGGACTTTCCGAGATTGGCATCCTGCGGTCGAAATCTCAGTCATCGGCTTCGCTCTGGGTGAAACTCGGCGGCGAAGGATTTCAGACACGTGTAGTAAATGACATCCTCCAGGTGAAGGCCGAATCTGCCATGCTTGGCTATCTTAACGCACCGAGTCCATTCACCGAAGACGGTTGGTTTAACACGGGTGATAAAGTCGAAGTGGACGGTGAGTATTTCCGAATTCTAGGGCGTCAGTCGGACATCATCAATGTCGGCGGCCAGAAGGTTTACCCCGCACAAGTCGAAAGCGTTGTCCAGGAGATGCCGGAAGTCGCAGAGGTCTCCGTTTACGGCGAGAAGAACCCACTTGTGGGACAGATTCCGTGTGCTGCCGTTCGACTCAAAGAGCCGCGTGACGCCGGACAATTTCATCGCGAGCTAAGGCAGTTTTGCCGCCAGCGTCTTCAGGAATTCCAGATCCCGGTCCGAGTAAGACTGATAGAGGGTCCAATGCATGGTGACCGCTTTAAGAAGAACCGCCGCGAATACATCGGTGCATGAAACTGAAGCGGGACAGCCTTGCAAAAGTGCATGAAGAGATGGCGCGCTTGAAGGCGGAATCGACTGGCGGTTTTCACACTAACTATTTCCGCCAGGAGCTGACGGGTTCAGAGATTATGACCGCTACAACTTCGCGAACTGTGTTGGTACTGAACAACGAGCTCGATTTTTTCAGGCTGTACTTCTTCACGACGGATTCGGCCGATTTGGAGCAAGTCCTAGGTTCGATGGAGTTTCCCGGTGAGACAGTCACGGGGCACCTTACGCGGTCAGCGGATGGAAAGGTCGCCGATGTTTTCCATCGCACCGGCTTCAATCTCATCGCCAGGTATCGTCGCATGATAACATACCAGCTACCCTGCTACAGACCGAATGTCTCGCTAGAGTACGCCACCGTCACGGACCTTGATGACTTGTATAAGGCATTGTTTCAAACATTTAACAAATACACGGATCATTTGCCGACAAAGGAGCGGTTACGCCGATATATCGAAAATGAGTGGGTGATTGTGAATCGCGACGTCGATCGGATTACCGGCGCAGTCTGTTTCCAGCTAGAAGGTTCGCGCGTGAATTACAACTATATCTACAACCTTACCGGCGACCCTCTCGGCTTTATGCGATTGCAGAATAACTTCTACGCTGTCATGCATCAGCGCGGGATCCGTGCCGGATTCCTCTGGATCAACGATGCCGAAAACAACCTAGCTAAATTGTATCAGTCGATGGGATGGCAATTCGACGGCCTGAAGGATCATTTCTATTTCCGCTCCTGAAACACTCACTAACATGCACATAGTAAATCACCCAAACGATGTTACGGCTGAGTGTGTACGCGAGTTTCTGCTGCGGAGATACTCTGAGCCTATTACCGCCATGCGACTCGACGTTACGCAAGTTCCTGATGATTTCGATCTTCTGCTAACCGGAATAATCGATTCTTTTGGAATCCTTGAGATGATCACCGCAATAGAGGGTGAGCTGCAAGTTCAGCTGGATCTTGCGCTTCTGGACGCGGAAAACATTACAAAGATAGGACCGCTGTCGCGCTACGTAGCGGGAAGCGTAAACAATCAAGAGGGCTAAACGTTTAATTTGTGGTATTTACAAGCGTGACCGTGGAATCCTTTGGATGCGCTGACATGCGGGAAACTTAGCCATGGCCGAACGATTTCTCCCCGGAATCAGGAGCCGGCTTCTTCAGGTTCTTGCCCGAATAGCACCCGGCGCTACTACAACGCGAGTTCGGCTAAACCGCTGGCGCGGGGTTAACATTGGAAAAGATGTATGGATTGGCTACGACGCGATCATAGAAACCTCGTGTCCACATCTGGTGACGATTCGCGACCGTGCCGCAGTCGGGATCCGGGCTACAATCATCGCGCATAATCGTGAACAGCGAGGCGTGGTGATTGAAGAGGATGCGACGCTTGGCGCCGGAGTGATCGTGTTACCCGGTGTAACTATCGGGCGCGGAGCAATTGTCACAGCTGGAAGTGTCGTCACGAGGTCGGTGGCGGCGAAAACAATGGTGCAGGGTAACCCTGCACAACCGATTGCTACAGTTGAGGTTCCGTTTGGAAGTAACACTTCACTCAAGGAATTTGCCAAAGGGTTACGGCCCATTCGGGGTGAATCTACCCTCCAGCCGGTTCGCCTAGGTGATCCGCTCCAAGAATCCTAGGACTAAAGTCCCATACGTTTTTAGGAAAAAGCATTAAGAAAAACATTGACAGGTATTATGCGTCCCAATAACAACGACGGCGGCAAATCGCGACAACTACCGATAAGCCGCCACTTTGGACCGGACTGTTCGCCTTTTAATAGCATGCATCGGAACTTGGATGTGTTTCGCAGCACGTTCCGAAGCGACCATTTACAGCTCCGACGGTTCATCGGCCAATGTGCAGGCCTTACATAACCTCGCGTCCAATGGTGATATCATCACCGTGCCTAGTGGCAGTTTTACGTGGACGACGGGCGTAACCCTCACAAAATCAATCACGCTACAGGGGCAGGGAGTAGGATCAACTATCATTCGCGATGCTGTGCAAAACGCGCGATTGATTTCGTGGAATTATTCCGCTCTGGCCAACGCCCGCCCGCGGTTAACTGGAATCGAGTTCCAAGATGGCGGACGCACCAGCGGCGGCGCCGCACCCGCTGGTGTCATTCAAATTACCGGCTCAAGCGAGAATGGTAGCCGATTTCGCATGGATAACTGCAAATGGGCGGATCTGAATGGCGTTTACGTCACTTTTGATGTCTTGGGTGTAATCGATCACTCAGAGTTCGACAACGGTATCAGGACGGGAAACATCTTCACCGTTTACAACGAACATTTTGCCGGCGGGAATTACTCAAATGGGTCGTGGTCGTCTCCATCCTATTTCGGAACTGATAAGTTTCTGTTTTTCGAAGACGACTATTTCTACAACCCAAACAATAATGTCTCCAGTATCGGAGATGGATACAAAGGGTGCCGCTACGTGGTCCGCTATTCCACTCTTTATCATAAACAGGTTCAGACTCATGGATCTGATACCGGGAGTTATCCCAGCCGGGGAAGCAGGGCGGTCGAGATTTACAACAATGTCATTACCGGTATCCCTAGCAACAACGATGCGGCATTTATCCGAAGCGGGACTTGCGTAATTCACGATAACAGTGTCACGGGATTTGGTAGCCCGCACTTCACGCTGAGGTGTTACCGACTTTGGTGGGCTTTTGCCGATCAGACATTTGCCGGCGCGGACGGTTCCAGCTCTTTTGACGTGAACGTGCCTGGTGGGCCTTTTTACACTGGGAGCGCGGCTGCTGATACGAACACACTCACGATGACGGTCGTCGGCGCCAACTTCAGTGCCGATCAGTGGCGCGGATACGAAATCAAGCGAACCAGTAACATTGGCAATCTATCCGGCCCAGATTTTTCAGAGATTCTCCACAATGCCTCAAATACAATAACTTACGCCGCTGGGTACTCATCGAATCTGGCCTTTACAGCAGGTGATACGTTCAAGGTTTATAGAGTGTTGCACGCGCTGGATCAGCCAGGCCGGAGCGGGGGAAACTTCGTTAGTGGAAACCCTCCCTCGGCCTCGGGTTCGAATGACCAGATCACCGAGCCATGCTACGCATGGAATAATGGCGCAGCCGTGTTTAGCGCCTCTGACCCTGTTATCCGCGCGAACGAACATTACTTCAACAACACTTCGCTTCCGGGGTACGTGCCTTATATATATCCGCATCCGTTGACCGCATCATCCAGTCCCACACCGACGCCTACGGCGACCGCACGTCCGAGTCCTACGCCTACTGCGACCGCCACCGCCACAGCAACAGCAACAGCAACGGCGACAGCGACGGTCACTGCGAAACCCACACCAAGTGCGACATCTACTCCAACTCCCCCGCCTAAGCCGACTGCCACGTTCACGCCAACCCCAACACCCACAGCCGCTGCCACCGCTACATTTACGCCGACTGCAACCGCCACACCTGCAGCGACTGCAACTTTTACTCCGACGCCGACAGCTACGCCTGCAGCGACTGCAACTTTTACTCCGACGCCGACAGCTACACCTGCAGCGACTGCAACTTTCACTCCGACGCCGACAGCTATAGCAACGTTTACTCCGACTCCAACGCCGACCCCAACTGCAACGCAAACTGTCAGTCCAAGTCCGACAGCTACTGCGACCCCGATAGCCACAGCTACGCCGACACCGACTGCTACGTTGACGCCGACGCCAACCCCACTCGCCATTCCCGCAGCACCGACAGACCTTACGGCTACCGTTGTGTCATCGACTCAGATCAACCTGTCGTGGGTAGACAATTCGGACAACGAGACCGGCTTCAAGGTGGAACGCTCAAAAAACACTAATCACAACTTCACTCAAATTGATCAAGTTGGTGCAAACGTGACAAGTTATTCAGCTACGAACTTAGCGCATCGAACCACATATTATTTCCGGGTTCGAGCGTACAACGCAGCTGGTGATTCGGTATACTCGAACACAGCTAGCGCGACGACGAATCCATAAGACAAGAGTTTCTGTGGGAACGGCTTAAAAGGCATCCACGAATCTCGCGTTCGCGGATTTTCGGCATGTATCAGAAAAATTCTGATGCAAAAAAGCGAAAATTTCTGAAAAAAACTATTGACCGACACATTCCTTCTGATAACAAACACGGCGGCAACTCGCGAGGGGCGATGAGCCGGGATTGTGAAACAGATAGGGAATCTGCTGCTGGCTATCTTTTTGTTCGGGTTGGTGTCGCTACGATCAGAAGCGGCGGTCTATACTTCCGATGGGACGGCGACGAACGTCCAGTATTTGCATGATCATGTAGCGCAAGGCGGCGATACGATCAGGGTTCCCGCAGGCACATTTACCTGGACAACGGGTGTCACCCTGATCAAAAACATTACGTTGCAAGGTGCCGGCATTAATCAGACGATCGTAAAAGATGGAGTGCAGGGAACATGCCTTATCCGGTGGAATTACTCGACTCTTTTTAACGCAAGACCACGGCTCACCGGGATCACCTTTAAAGACGGCGGTCGAACCAGGGGCGGCTCAGCACCGAGTGGAATTCTCCATTTCGATGGGTCTAACACGAAAGGCTCATATTTCCGGTTCGACAACTGCCAATTCCTCGACATGGCTGGCACAATCGTGACGCAGAACGTCCTTGGCGTATTTGATCATGATACTTTCGTTAATAGCGCAAAAGCACATGTCGTTATCTACGTTTACAACAAGACGTGGAACGGCGGGCAGTACGCTGACGGCTCGTGGTCCGATACCTCTCACTTTGGAACTGACCAATTTCTGTTCATTGAAAATTGCACTGCAACAAATCTCGAAAACTCGGTGAGCGCGCTTGTAGACGGTTACGGTGGTGCGCGCTTTGTTGTTCGTCATTGTGTGTTAACCAAGAAAAAAGTCACCGTGCATGGCACTGAGAGCGGCGGTAACAGAGTTCGTGGCGGGAGAGCAGTCGAGGTTTATAACAACGTTTTCAACGGTGGCAGTCTTGGGGTTCACATGGTGATAGAGGGTAGAAGCGGCGTGGTAATCGCTCATCACAACACCATTTCCGGCTTTTGGGAGCCTCAGTTCCTTCTGCGTTGTTATCGCACCTTTTATCCGTTTCAACCTTGGGCGGGTGCGGATGGCACGAGCCAATGGGATGTAAACGATACCGCCGGCCCCTTTTATAACGGAGCGGCGTCAGCCGTGAGTCAGGGAACCACGGTCAGCGTGGCTAACGCTAACTTCACACCAAATCGGTGGGTCGGCTATTCGATCAAACGTACGACGAATCTGCAGAATCTGAACACGCTAAATTACGCGACGATTCTTTCAAACAACGCCCATTCCATCACTTACACGAACAATGGTGGCTGGGGCACGCGTACTCTTGGGTTCTCTGCCGGCGATACATTTGCCATTTATAAAATTGTCCATGCACTGGATCAGCCAGGTCGGAGCGGCGGCACTTTCATTACCCGAAACCCCCCTATCCGTTTGCGCCCCAACGACCAGATTACTGAACCTTGCTACTCTTGGAGTAACGGAGGTGTGAACTTTGGCACTCTTGATCCTGTTATTCGCGAAGGTGTGCATTACCATAATAACACCGTACTTCCCGGATATGTGCCTTACGTTTACCCCCATCCTTTAGTGACAGATTAGGTCAGAACCTGATCCGGCGTCGGGAGAACTTTCACCCACAAACGACGACGAATGGCCGAGATGCCTTCGCGCGCTCAACAATTATCTTGCCTCAAGGCAAGTGTTTAGAGTAATCAGGGCGGATGACCCGAAACCGACGAAACACTTCGCAGCGCACCGAAACAGCGCGCGCAAATTGGCGCCGGCACCGCAAGACGACGTCTGCCTGTGCATCGATCGCAGCGATTTTGGTTTTCGCCTTACTCTACAGTGGATGTCAGACTCAGTGGCCGCCGTTGCCATATCAGGTAGGCCCATACACCACTGTGAGACTCTCACCCGGAGATACGATCAAGGTTGCCTTTGCCGAAAACAGTGACCTCGATCAGACAGAAAAGATTCGCAGAGACGGCAAGCTGACGCTGCCGATCATCGGCGAGGTGCGCGCTGCCGGGAGAACCGTGATGCAATTGCAAAACACGCTGATTAGCCTCTACAACGACCATCTCGACAATCCGGAGGTGCTTGTGACGCTTGAAAACGGCAATGCTACCGCGTTCGTATCAGGATTTGCCAACAATCCAGGAAAAGTGGAATTCGACCGACCTACCACGGTGTACCAGGCAGTAATGCAATCGGGGGGAATAAGCGATTACGGAAGTTCGAGCAACATTCACCTGACTCGCATCATCAACGGGCAACAACTCACCGAAACTGTGAACCTTCGCCCGACCATCCATGGTGAACCGACCAGACCAACTTATGTCCAAGACGGAGACGTGATTTACATCGGGCGCAGCTGGTTTTGAACCGCAGTACCAGTGCGCGCGATTCTAACCGGACATGAGTCTACCATGTCGAACTTGCCGATCCCGAAACTGTGTCCGATCTCTCTGTTTCGTACTGCTGTGGGGATTTTGGTTTGCAGGTTCTCTTGCTCGAGCAGCTTCATATGAAGCCAGTTCGACTCCCCAACCAGGCGCGACGCCGCAAGCGACTACTACAGCAAAGGCCCGAACTTCTCCGTTTGAAATCACAGCCGGCGTGGATCTCGGCTATGACGATAACGTGATTGGAAGCAGCTCCACCAATTCGAACGGTCAAGCTTCGTTTTTTACCAGAGAAAGCTTGGTCCTTACGTACGACCGGCCGATGGAGCAGACCGAGATCCATGCGATCGGCGTCGGTCGTTTTACTCAATTTTTGGACATTGGCACAGATGAGAAGGCGGGGAACCTGACGCTGGCGGTGACCCACAATTTTTCGCACCGGCTTTCGATGAACAATGACTTGTTTGCCAGCTACCAAACGGAGCCAGATTTCGCGTTCAACGTCGGTCCGGAGAACATCCGTTCCCCTCACTACTTCATTAACAATATTTTCTCCATCACTTATCATTGGTTGCCGCGGCTCGCGTTCATAACGAGCTACGATTTCCAACGGATAAAATACGTCGAGAGCTCGCCGCAAACCGATTTTCAAAACCGGTTCGATAACCTCCTCTCAGAGGAAGTTGCTTTCAACCTAACGAGCAGAACCGTCCTGATCGGGCAGTATCGCTTCGAAGACACGGAATACGACACCGCGCCTCTTAATTCGACGACGCAGTATGCCATAGGAGGGTTCGATCATCATTTAACCGAGCACTTCGATGTTCGATTGCTTGGAGGAGCCTCATTTCGCTCCTTCCAGAGCGGTGGAGAGAGAACCGATCCCTATGCCGAAGCCGACTTTTTATACGTCAGCAGCAATCATTCTGTAGCATGGAGAACAACCTATACCGTTGAAGCGCCGAGTGTGCAGCCGGCATTGTCTCGGAAGACCGTTCGCACCGGCTTAACGTTAACATACAATCTCACCTCGCGTCTCAGTTCGACGAGCGGTTTATATTTTCACCATGATGACAACCAGGGAGCGAACTCGAGTGCGACCACCAGCACTCAGGACTCTCTGGAGCTTGCTCTTGGACTGAAATATACGATCAACAAGCATTTCGCAGCGCGATTGAATTACGAGTACTCCATGGTGACCTCCGCAGGAAATCAAACGGGTTATTCCCGCAATCGTGTGTTCGGCGGGTTGACCTACACCTACTAATTGCCGGTAGAGTTCGAAGTTCCTGACGGGACCGCCCGCGTTCCGGAGTTGTCGAACGATAATTAAACAATGCGTGATTCACCATCAGGACTCGCTGCTGACCAGATAACCGGCCGCTCACAGGCGCGAAGTGTCCCCAAATCATTGGTCGTCGACGGGAAGCAGGCGCGGCGATGGTGGGGTGGCATTGCGTTTGCAGTTTTGCTGCTGGCGGTGTTCACGCAGCCGCTACTGTCGCTGATCCGCTACGCCGCCAGCAGCGACCTTAATTCATACACTTTACTGATCCCATTTGTCTCCGGGTATCTGCTTTATACCCGGCGTGACCAGCTACCAAAACGGTACTCGACCGATGTTTTAGCAGGAGTCATGTTTTCGCTGCTGGGGCTCGGAATTTTTGTTTTTACATCATGGCTTGATGTTAGAGGACAAATCTTAGCGCATCACCAGCGGATCCCGTTATTAACTCTCTCTTTTCTGTGCTGTCTTGTTGCAGGAGGATTCTTCTTTTTCGGGCGCCCTTGGATGCGAGCAGCGGCTTTTCCCTTGGCTTACCTGATTTTCATGGTGCCGCTGCCGGAGCCGATGGCCGATGTGCTCGAGCATGCTTCCGCAATCGCCTCCGCCGAGATCGCGAACCTTTTCTTCCATCTCAGTGGCACGCCTTTCTTGAGGGAGGGGCAGATATTTCAGCTGCCGAATATCACGCTCGAAGTCGCGCAGGAATGCAGCGGTATTCGCTCAAGCGTTGTCTTGTTCATCACCAGCATTCTGGCAGCAAATCTTTTTCTGAAGACGACATGGCGGCGCCTGGTGCTCGTCGCGATTGTTATCCCGCTTGGGATTCTCCGAAACGGCTTTCGCATTCTCGTGATTGGTCTTCTGTGTGTGCACATAGGCCCGCAGATGATCCACAGTTTGATTCATCGCCGCGGTGGTCCGCTGTTCTTCGTCCTTTCGTTAATTCCGCTTCTGCTAGTGATGTGGTTGCTGCGCAAGGGTGACGAGCGGACGCGATTCCCGCAGTAAGCCAGACATAAAGCGATTCCTCCTATTTGGGGCCGTTTTCGTTACGGAGGTTTTTTGGAACTTCGCGCGGCCTTTGCCGTAGAAAGCCGTGAGGTACCGGCTCTGCGCGGTGTGGCCAGCCAGGACTCGTCTTGTGCTGCGCTTCGGCTCACTGCGAGGCGAGGTTCTCTTTTTAATCGAACGAATGATATTGCGGTCTAGTTATCGATCGAAGTCTCCGAGCTGCGCTGCGTCTGCAGCGGGATTCGTCACCTCCAGGATCAACGTGTGAGCCCAAACACGATTTTAGCTTTAACAGCAGCGGTATTCAGTCTGGCTCTGGCCCTGGCCGGATCATGCCGAAAAACGCGGTCGCTTGCGACGTGGTGTTTCGCCGTCGGCATGCTGGTTTTTGGTCTTGAGAATCTGTTCGGTGCGATCTGGCGTGAAGCGGTCGTTGCCGAAACGGCAGCATTTTGGGGAAGTCTCACGCTTGTGATGAAATCATTTTTCCCAGGAATTTGGATTTGCTTCAGCCTTACCTATTCACGGGGAAACGCGCGCTCCCTGCCATGGCGATCGCGCTTGCTCGTAATCGCCCTTCTACTTATTCCCGTCTCGATCTCGTTGATTTTTAGAAATCAGTTGCTGCCGATCTCCCCATACACTGGCTTAGACGCAGATTGGTGGACTCGTTCGCACGTGGCCGCAAGAATCTTGAATGGGATTCAGCTTGTCTCCGCGGTTCTGATCCTGATGAACCTGGAAAGGACGTTCCGATCTGCTGTGGGCACCATGCAATGGAGAATCAAATTCGTGGTGATCGGTTTGGGAATCATCTTTGGGGCGCGCATTTACACCGCCAGTCAAACGCTACTTTTTTCGGACGGCATTCTGGTGTTAAGCAGTGTGGATACCGCGGCAATTCTGATCGGGTGCGCTTTGATCGTTGTAGCTTTTCTGCGAAACGGGTTCCAGGAGATCGACGTTTATCCCTCGCAAGCTGTCTTGCGTACGTCACTCACGGTTGTGCTGGCCGGGGCGTATCTCTTTGTCGTTGGTGTGCTTGCTCAAGTTGTCGCGCGAACTGGAAAAGCCGACACCTTCGAGCTCCAGACGTTAATGGTATTGTTGGCTTTCGCAGCATTGGCTATCGCGGTGCTGTCGAACCGATTCAGGCAAAAGATCAGCTCCCTTGTTAGCCGTCATTTCAAAAGGCCGCAGTACGATTTTCGACAGATCTGGACGCGCGTTACACATTCAATGTCGAGTGCCTTTGGTCAGTCGGCGATGTGCGCGGCTGCAGCCAAACTGATTTCTGAGAGCTTTAACGTCTTATCAGTCTCTATTTGGTTACTGGACGAAGATCGCCTGACTTTTGGAGCGTCGACCTCCAGATCAGCAAGTGAGGCCAGCGTCGTGCTTCAAGACCCGCAGCAAAGCTTTGCGAGTATTCGCATGCTCAAGAAGCCTTTCGATCTGGAAAAAACCGAAGGCGCTTACATTGAGGCGCTCAAGCAAATCAGTTTAAGCCAGTTCCGCACCGGCGGAGATCGAATTTGCGTTCCGTTGTGCGCGGGCAGCCGCTGCATGGGCGTGGCCATTCTGGCCGATCGTGTTGGGGGCACACCATACACGCTCGAGGAATTCGATCTGCTGAAGTGCATCGCAGATCAGATTGCGGTGGGTCTCGTGAATCTCCAACTCACTGGTGAAATTACGCGTGGAAAAGAGTTGGAAGCTTTTCAAGCGATGTCGGCATTCTTTGTACACGACCTGAAAAATGCGGCTTCGACGCTGAGTCTAACACTTAAAAATCTACCGCTCCATTTTGATGATCCTGCTTTTCGACAGGATGTATTGCGTGGGATCGGAGAAACCGCGGACCGTATCAATCAACTGATAGGCCGTCTCACCGCGTTGAGACGTTTGGAACTCGATCTAGCCGAAGTGGATCTAAACTCGCTTGTCGATGACGCGATAAAGGGGCTGAATGGCGCTGTCAATGTCAAGGTGCTGAGAGATCTTCGCCTGCAGCCAAAAGTTAGACTTGATCGCGATCAATTTGGCAGCGTGATCAATAACCTGTTATTGAACGCGCGCGATGCCGTCGGACCCGAAGGAGAAGTTAGAATTCAAACGGCGAAAGATGAAGAGTGGGCAATCGTTTCGGTCGCTGACAATGGCTGCGGGATGACTCCCGAATTCGTCAGATCCTCACTGTTCCGGCCATTTCAAACCACAAAGAAAAAGGGACTCGGGATCGGAATGTTCCAGTCCAAGATGATCGTCGAAGCGCATCACGGGCGAATTCTGGTAAAGAGCGAACCGACGGTTGGCACAACATTCCGGATAATGCTGCCTCTGAACCACCAGACCGCATGAAGCCCACGGTCCTGATAGTGGATGATGACGAGGCCATCCGCACCCAAACGAAATGGGCCCTAAACCAGGAATACAACGTGTGCGTCGCCGAAGATCGCAAAGGCGCAATCGAGGTTTTCGCCACCGCTCCGCCGGCTGTCACTTTGCTCGACTTAGGTCTGCCGCCTCGTCCGAATGACCCCGATGAAGGACTGGCGACCTTGTCCGATATGCTGGGTATCGATAACACCGCGAAGATCATTGTGATATCCGGCCAGAGCGAAAAGCACAACGCGATCGAGGCAGTAGGCGCAGGTGCCTATGATTTCCTTTGTAAGCCGGTGGAAATGGATGAACTCAAACTCGTTCTTCGCCGCTGCATTAACGTATTGGACCTTGAGAAGGAATACCGGCAGTTACAAGAGAGTCGGCAATCCGAAACATTCGAGGAAATGCTGGGCAAAAGCCCGCAGATGCAGTCAGTCTTTGCCTTTATTCGCAAAGTTGCCGGAACGGACGTGCCGGCGCTTCTCCTGGGTGAGAGTGGTACAGGGAAGGAGATGGCTGCAGCAGCCATTCATCGCTGTAGTCGTCGCAAGGATGGGCCTTTTGTCGCGATTAACTGCAACGCGATTCCTGAGAATCTGTTGGAAAGTGAACTTTTCGGTCACGAGAAAGGCGCGTTCACCGGGGCACATGTTCAGCGGAAGGGCCTGCTAGAGACTGCCGGGGGCGGTACTCTTTTTCTGGATGAGATAGGCGAACTTCCGGCGCCTATTCAAGTAAAGCTGCTCCGGTTTCTTCAAGAGCAACGTTTTCAGCGGGTGGGAGGACGACAGGAGATTCAGGTAGACACACGCGTGGTCGCTGCGACGAATGCGGATCTGCAACAATTAATTGAAAAGGGAAAGTTCCGCGAAGACTTGTACTTTCGCCTTGCCGTTGTTACAATACGGATACTACCGCTTAGGGAGCGCGGTGAAGACATCCTGCTGTTGGCTCGTGAGTTCCTGCGGCGCTACGCCACTCAGGAGAGCCGGGGAAATCTGGTATTTGCTCCTGACGCACTGCGCGCTATTGAGCTTCATTCCTGGCCGGGAAACGTCCGCGAATTACAAAACCGTGTAAGACGCGCGGTCATCATGGCGAACGGAACCCGGGTTACTCAAAAGGACCTCGAACTGGAGGCGGCAAAGTCCGCAGCAGGCGGCACGGAAACAACGCTTAGACAGGCGCGGGAGCAAGTCGAAAGGGACGTGATTCAGCGGGCGCTTAAGCGCCACGCGGGCAAGATCACTTCGGCAGCCGCTGAGCTGGGGATTAGCCGTCCAACTCTCTACGAACTTATGGAAAAACTAGGCGTTGGTAAAGAACGCGCCATGATAACTGAAAACTAACATACCTATACCATGAAAACAGCAATTGCTTTCAAGGCCATAACCTTTGTGATGGCCGTTATTCTTGTTACTGGCTGCTCGAAAGAAACAAAAAAAGCGCGCCTCCTAAGCGAGGCGGACACTTATTTCAAAGCGGGCAACTACGATAAGGCGAAAGTAACTTACCTAAATGTCCTTCGCCTGGACGCGCAAAGCGCGCTCGCTGCCGAGCGACTCGGAGCAATGTGGCAGGACGATGCAGCGCCCCTTCGTGCTGCTCCGTTTTTGAAAAAGGCGAGTGAGTTGGACCCTAAGAACACGCAAAATCGGATTAGACTGGCTCGCTGTTATGTCGCTATCGGAGCGTTCGGGGAGGGAGCCAGGGAAGCGCTCAAAGTATTGGAGCAACTCCCGGATAGTGGCGAGGCACTAATCACTTTAAGCGAAGCCGCCCGAAAGAAGGAGGATGTTTTGGCCGCGGAGGACGAGATACAGAAATTTCCAAAGAAAAATGATGTTTCGTTTTATCTTGCCTCGGCAAATCTGTTTTTTGGCAGGGGCAACCAACCTGCCGCCCTTAACGCGCTCCGACAAGCGTTAAGTGTCGAACCCAACTCCCCACAGGCGCACTTGGCGATGGGCGATCTGTACCTGTTCCAGAAAGATATCAAACAAGCGGCAGAGGAATACAAGAAAGCGGCGGAGCTCGCACCGATCCGATCAAACGAGCGCCTGAAATACGCAGCATTCAAATCTGCGAGGGGCGACGCTGAGGAAACAAGGAGGATCGGAAATGAAATGACGAAGCGGGCTCCGGATTATCTTCCCGGCTGGGTGTTGCTGGCAGATGTCGCCTCCAAAGAAAAGAAGTACGATGAAGCCCTTTCTCTTCTCGAGAACGTTTTCGGCCGCGATCCTGAATACCTGGATGCCCGGAGACTACAGAGCACTGTGCTCCTGGCAAAAGGGGAGACCAAAAAAGCGATCGATGCTTTAGAGAGACTTGATCGTACGTACCCAGACACGCCAATCATCAAATACGAATTGGCGCGCGCATATCTTCAAAACAAGAACATGAATCAAGCGGCGGCGGCGCTCGATCAAGCTCTTTCACTCAATCCGAATTACGATGACGCCTCTCTGCTGCTTGCGCAGATTAACCTTGCCTCCGGCCATGGTGAAAAGGCGATTGAACCCCTAAGCCGGTTGGTAAAAAAACAGCCCGATCTGAGGAGCGCGGCGTTCCTCCTGGGTACAGCCTATGGATCCCTCGGTCGGTTTGACGATGCCATCCGGGTGCTGGATGAGCAAGCCAAGCTTGCGCCAAACGATGCACAGGCCCAGGCGGTTCTCGGTCTTACCTTGCGTCAGGGGAAGAGATATGGTGAGGCGCGTCAGGCGTTTGAACACGCTGCTCGGCTCGCCCCCGACAATCTGTCAGTACTGAACCAACTGGTGGACCTCGACCTGCTGGACAAGCATTTCGATGCGGCTCAGCAAATGGTGCGGACTCACTTCCAAAAAAACGCCGATGCGCCGGCCGCCCATTTTTTTCAAGGAAAAATTCTGGCTGCGGAAGGAAAATGGGACTCAGCCGCGACGGAGCTTCGAAAAACGCTTGAGCTCGATCCCAATTTTTCAAGTGCCTACGATCTGCTGGTCGAGACCTATGTTGCAGCCAACAAACTTCCGCAAGCGGCTAGTCAGTTGGAAGCACTCGTTAAGAAAGATCCTAAGAACATGGCGACGGTAATGACATTAGCGCTCGTTTATGACCAGATGAAGGCTTACGAAAAAGCACGTGATGGGTACGAGAAAGTATTGGCAGTTAACCCCAACTTCGCGATCGCACTAAACAACCTCGCTTACCTTTACACGGATCAGCTCAACAACCTCGACAAAGCGTATGACCTGGCGCGCAGAGCCCACCAGCTTCAACCGCAGGATGCTTCTACCAGTGACACTCTAGGTTGGGTGCTTTACAAGCGCGGCGAATATCAGCAAGCTTTGCCTATTCTGCAGGAAAGCGCTCAAAAAGCTGCGGATGATCCTGTAATTCAGTTTCATCTTGGGATGACGGCTTACATGATGGGCCAGACGGATTTGGCGCGGGTCGCCTTGAGAAGCGCTGCCAGTTCAACCAAAGATTTCCCCGGTAAAGACGAAAGCAAACAGCGGCTCGCTTTGCTAGAGAGCGGCACCGGTCCCTCCTCAGAAGTATCCGTTGCGCAGCTTGAGGGCATCACCAAATCAAATCCAAATGACATTGTTTCCCGAATACGGCTCGGAGAAGCGTACGAAAAAGCAGGCGCGCCGGAGAAAGCGGCCGCCGCTTTTGAGCAGGCGACAAAACTAAATCCCAGTTTGGCAAGCGCTGTGATCAAGCTGGCAGAACTGTACGCTGGCCCGCTCCCCGATAAGCAGAAGGCTATCGCCTATGCCAAAAAGGCGCGGGAGCTTGCGCCTAACGACCCGGAAGTTACAACTCTTCTTGGGAAGGTCGCTTATCAAAGTGGCAATTTCGGCTGGTCCTATAGCCTTCTGCAGGAAGCAGCGCGCCAGCGCAGAGATGACTCGAAAGTTCTTTACAACCTGGGATGGGCTGCCTACGCGATGGGAAAAGTGAATGAAGCTCGGGATTCGATGCAGAAGGTCGCAGCGGGCGGAGACAGCGCCGAGACTGCGGACGCCAAAAAGTTTTTGAAATTTACTGCGTTCGATCAAAGCCCTAACGATCTCGGTTCCGCTGAAGGCGACGTGCAAAAGGAACTCGCGTCGAATAGCGGCTACGTGCCTGCTTTGATGGCTCAAGCGGCACTTTACGCACAACACGGTCAAACCAAACAAGCCATTGAGACGTATACCGACATCCTGCATCACTTTCCTGACTTAGCGCCGGCGCAGAAGCACCTGGCTGTATTGTACGCCGAAGATCAGTCCACCATGACTGCGGCGTATGATGCGGCAAGCAAGGCGCGCAAAGCACTACCAGACGACCCGGAATTAGCCGAGCTTCTAGGACGTTTGAGTTATCAGAAGAAGGAATACCCCCGTGCCGTCCAGCTGTTACAGGAGACCGCACGCAAGAAAACTTTGGATGCCAATTCTTTGTTTTACTTGGGAATGTCTCAGCTTCAGGCCAGGCAAAGTACCGAGGCGAAGGGAGTCCTTAACGAGGCACTAACAAATGGTCTTCAGGAGCCGTTTGCCACAGAGGCAAAACGCGCGCTTGCGGACTTGGGCCGACAGTAACGGT
>DATDFM010000022.1:0-3031 GCA_036522635.1 Candidatus Udaeobacter sp.
GTGACGCGTCCGCTGTGCACAACATAGCCGAGAATGCTGACCGCAAAAAAGCCCAAGATAAAAATCATGGAGCTGTGTGCGATAACGACAGAGACGTGGCTCGGATAGACCAGCAGGAATGAATTTGCGATCACGGTTGCGACCGAGAAGATGATCGCGACGGCCAGAAAATCTTTGCGATCGCTGACCGCGTAGGAGGCCAGGATGAGAACGGTGGCTCCGATCACGTTGATAACCAGGATGCCGTGCCGAAGCGGAACGACCATCGGCGCGGCAATTATGAGCAACAACAGCGCGATGAGCAAATAAAGGTGTTGCCGTGGATTTTCGGGCGCCGCCATGGCGTTACTTGGATCAAAGCGCCAGCATAGCTCTATTGTTTCACCTCGCCAATGTGTGTTACTTCTGGGTGCGCGAATGAAATGGCGGCTGTTAACCGCAATCAACGCGATAATCGCGTTAGTCACCGTTGGCGCGGTAATTTTTGATCTCACGCGATCACGATCCGAACGATCGCTCAATCAACGCCAGCCAAATTCGTTTCAAGCGAACTCAGCAACCAATCATCATCAGCGCGAGGAACCGGCGGATAAAAATCGAATCGAGTCTCCGGACGATTTCGCAAACGCGCGCGTCGATGATTTGGGCGCAGTCGCAGCCGTAGAACTTACCGAACTCATGATGCGCGCGACTCCCGAACAATTGGCGGCGATGGCGCTCAAATTCAACGAGGCGCCAACCGATGCGCGCACATTCGGCGGAATGGGAATCTTTTTCCAGGCTTGGGCGCAGGTCGATCCCAGCGCTGCGTTGATCGGAGCATTTCGCATCAATGACGTGGGCATGCGGAAATTGGCCGCGAGAACTGTCGTCCTTTCTGTGTCACCGTCCGCCGCACCAGAACTCATTGCTTTCATGATAGAACACCCCGACAAGGACCTGGCTACTGAGTGCAAGAGCGAATTCCTGGGGAGTCTCATTTCCAATTGGTCTCAAGTTGATCCTGAGGCGGCGTCGAGATTTATCGATGAGATGGCCGACGCCAAAAACGATCGGGGTTACGGCCTGGCTTACGGAGTAGGATCAGAAATAGCGTATAACTGGGCGACACTTGATCCGTCGGCAGCGCTCGAATGGGCGGCGAAGCAAAAAGCAAAAAATTCTGACTATGCCTTTGATCTGTACGACAGTGTTATTAGAGGATGGTGCCGCAGGGATGTCAGTACTGCATCGGCCTACGTTGCGCAGCACCTCAATGACCAGGAATCTGGAACGAGCGCGTCATCAGTCGTGGCCGCAATGTTCGACCATAATATTGATGACGCGACAAGCTGGGTGCATTCCCTGCCAGCCGGAGATCCGCGTGATCAAGCCGAATCAAGAATTGCTTCTTTGTGGGCTGCTAAAGACCCCTCAGCTGCAGCGAAATGGGTCGCCACGCTTCCCGCTAAGGAACAGACAAATGCCGTAAGCACGATCGCGAGAAATTGGGTCGAAACCAATTGGCCTGATGCTTCACGTTGGATCGCCACGTTAACGGGCGACGCTCGCGACCAAGCACTGGCTGTCGCTGTCAATCGCGACGGCGCCACACCGTCTGATTCGCTTTCACTCGCGCTTTCGATCGGAAAAGAGGAAGTGCGAAACGATGTGATTGAGAACGTGATCCGGACTTGGGCTGCGACCGATGCAAGCGCAGCCGAAACGTGGGTCAAGGGAAGTCCGCTTTCCAGCGAACAGCGAGATCAGTTGCGTTCCGTCATTGCAGAGACACAAAAGGCCGCTGACGGCGAACGTGTAATTGTCCACTGAACGAGTCCCGGTCGGCCGGCGAAAAGCCAATCACTTCAGAGCGTCGGCAAATCGCTTAACAAGCTGATTCACCAGATTCACGTAACTGTCCGTCCCCGGCATGCCGCCGGGCAATTGTGAAACCTCAACCACATTCGCAGCGGACGCTCGCGCGACTTGGGCGGCGATCCGCCGGTCTTGATACAGTTCCACCAGAATCACTTTAACGTGGTCCCGTTTCATTTTTTGAATGACATCGCTCAAGTGTGACGGCGTTGGCGGAATTCCGGGGCTTGGTTCAAGAAAGATGTCGATCTTCAAACCGAAGCGGTGCGCAAAGTACGGCCAGGAATCATGGTAAGCCGCCACATGCTGATCTTGAAGCCGCTGCAGCGCGCCGAGCCACCATTGTAATTTTGCGTTGATTGCAGTTTCGAACTGCTTGTAGTTCGCGTCGTAAAACCCCGCGTTCGGCGAATCGACCGCTGCGAACGATTTCGCGATGCGCTGCGCAATCGCCTTGGCAACGATTGGATCAACGATGAAATGCGGATTGCCGCTCGCGTGCACGTCGCCCGCGACGTGCTTCACGGTCGTCGGAATATTTAGCAAGCGGATTCCCTGCGCTGCTTGGACGCGTCCCGGTTTGCTGACGTCGAGCTTTGGATTCCGCGCCTTTTGCAAAAGCGGCGGCAACCAGCCGAGCTCGAGTCCCGCGCCGCCGTCAATCAAAACATCCGCGTTATGCAGCGAGGCGACGAAATCAGGACGCGGATTGACAGAGTGCGGATCTTCGTCCGGTTTCCCCAGCACCACGATGTCGATCTTGTCCTTACCAATTTCGCGGGCGAGCGAACCGAAATCTGGAAGAGTGGCGACAACGTTTAGCTTTGCTTGTGCGATGGGCGAGCAGAGTAGGAGTAGTGAGGCGAAGGAGTAACGGAGAAGGGCTCGTTGCCGGTTCTTGCTCAGACAAGTGACCGCGGCCATGAAAGAAAATCAACTCAGCGGCAACCAGTTGCCGGGTTGCGGAACAGACCTCGTGCCGTTGAGAGAGAGATAAGTATATTCCTGCAAGAGACGCTCGTAATCGGAGAGTAGTTTCATCGCGTCGTTTGGTTTCAAACGATCGCCTTTGATCGCGGCGTCGACCTGCGTTTTGAGGAGGCGCATCAGCTCGACTTTATCCCACTGGGTCATGGCGAGGACTTCGCCGATGGTGCTGCCTTCGATGACTTCC